>JAZSFY010000064.1:0-2018 GCA_045532415.1 Eubacteriales bacterium
GAGTAATGTTCATAATCTGTCCCTTTCGTATTTTACGGCAAAATTCGCCGTGTTTTTTTGTTATGCGAGATATGGCAATCTTTAACAAATCTTTAACAGAGTTGAAATGCCATACTTCGCACGCTACATATTATATATATAACAATCAATACTGTCAAGAGCAAATTTTCAAAAAATTTAAAATTTGTAACTTTTGGTAAAAATGGACATGGGATGATTGACTTTTAGGGATAAATATGTTAAAAGATATATAAATCTACATGTATTTTTTAAGGAGAAGTGAAATGACTATACTTCCTCAACCTAAAAAGCTTAAAAAGACCGGCGGTGTTGTTAAAACTGCCAATCTCTCTATTGTTCTTACAATGAAATGCGATTACCGTATCTTCAAGGCTGCACAGAAGCTTGCTGATGAGCTTTATGAGCAGACAGGTAACGAGGTTGTTATAACCAAGGTTTTGGGAACTCCCGATGTTTCCGGCAATATCGTTATCGATTGCTTGAATAAGAAATCCGAAGGCTATAAGCTTTCTGCACGTGAAGACGGTATTATTATTACAGGTGATTCTCTTGCAGGCGCATTCTATGGTATCCAGACTCTCCGTCAGATGCTCGAAACCTGCGGCGAGGACATCGAATGCTGCGAAATCGAGGATAAGCCCGATATGACATACCGCGGATTCTATCACGATGCATCCCGCGGACGTGTTCCCAATCTTGACGGCGTTTTCAAGATGATCGATTTCCTTGCTTATTATAAGCATAATTCCTATCAGCTTTATATCGAGCATACCTTTGCTTTTGATGAATACAAGGGTATTTACAAGGCATTTGGCTATATGACCGCTGAGGAGATTCTTGAAATCGACCAATACTGCTATGAAAACTTTATCGATTTTGTTCCTTCTCTCTCCTCCTTCGGTCACCTTTTCCGTCTTTGTGAAAGTAATAAGTATAAGCATCTTTGCGAGCTTGATGAATTTGAGCCTACCAAGAACCCTTGGCACAATTTCATGCTTCACCACACAATCAACGCAAGCGATCCCGACAGCATAAAGCTTGTTTATTCCTTGCTTGACCAATATGTTCCCTTGTTCCGCAGTAAATATTTCAATATCTGCTGCGACGAAACCTTTGATATCTGCCAAGGCAAAAACAAAGGCAAGGACAGAGGCGAGCTTTATCTTGAATTTACCTGCAAGATTATCGAGCATTTGAAGGAATTGGGCAAGACAGTTATGATGTGGGGCGACGTTGTTCTCCAGCATCCCGAAACTCTTTCCCGTTTCCCCGAGGATACCATTATGCTCAACTGGCAGTATGATGCAAACCCCGACCTTACTACAATTTCCAGATTTAAGGATGCAGGCTGTACTCAAATCGTTTGTCCCGGTACAAGCTGCTGGAATATGTTTGCAGAGCATATCGTTTGTGCAGAGCAGAATATTTCCAAATTTGTTCGCGAGGGCGGAGAAAAGAAGGCTATGGGTATGCTTAACACCTCTTGGGGTGACTATGGCTCTGTTTGTCCCATGTCCTGCACACTTTACGGCGCAGTTCTCGGCGGCGTAATCTCCTGGAACCGCAAGACCAAGGTTATGTGCGATAAATATGACAAGGCTGTTTCCGAGCTTCTTTACGGCGATCCCTCGGGCGAGACCGTTAAATTGCTCCGTAAGTTCTCTGAATATCAGTCTGTTCTCAACTGGGGCGAATTCTGTAACGCTTATTTCGATAACAGACTTTCTACATGGCATCACACTCCTGTTCCCACAGACAGCACTCCTTATATAGAAAACGCTAAGAACTCCTTTGACCTTGCAGAAGCCTTCCGCAGACTTCCTGTTCAAAGCGAGTTGACCAACGATTTGAGAATTCAGGCAGAGGGCTTTGCTCTTATCAACCTCCGTTTGGCTAACTTCATCGACGGCAAGACTGTTGTTGACGAGGCTAGAGTTGAAAGCTGGATTGAAAGATTCAGCGAAAGCTGGCCCAAGAACGACAAATACGGCGAATTG
>JAZSFY010000276.1:0-3863 GCA_045532415.1 Eubacteriales bacterium
TAATTTAGAGAACAGAAGGATATCGTCTAGAAAACGGTTTTCGTGAGAATTAAAGGTATAAAGAGCAGGAATATCGGATTTTTCCTCTACTGCTTGGGCAATATTCTTTCGCTGAACATATACAAATTCAGGGTCCATTCCTGTAACAATAGGAGACAAAAGCAATATGGCAGACAGGCACACAAGTATCAAATTGCCTTTCTTTGCCCCAAAGAAGTTATTAAAAAGGCGAACCAGTGCGCTCATTACCGCGACGAAGAATATACCGCAGACAGGAAGAATATAACGAAGCTCATTATAAGGAGAGGAAACCGCTGTTATTACAAAATATCCTATTGCAGGAACGCAGACAAAAAGAAAATTTTTGGTTGTGGTTCTCCAAATGCTGTACTTAACAATTCTATCCTTTTTGTATATCATAAAAGGAATTGTCAGCGCAACAACAAGCAAAAGCAATCTGTTAAAGGCAAATGAATCTAAAATGTTCAAATAAGACCAAATTTTAAAGCTTCCTTGGAAGGAAAAGAGGTTTTCCAAGGCGCCTTGACCGCGGTAACCGCCGAAAAGGTGATGAAGCGAATAGGGGAACACACCTAAGGAGCATATACCCGAAAGCCCAACCGATGCAAAATAGACAAATAAGCTTCGATAATCCCTTCTTCTGACATATTCCGCAGAAAGCATAAGGAATATAACAAACAAGAAGAAAAGGTAATAATAATGAGTAAGGGAGCCAATAAACGCTGTAACAGATGCTCCTACAAACAAGGAGGGCTTTAAGCCTCGGTTCTCTGCAAGCTTCAAATGTAATATAGCCGTTATAAGCACCAAAAGCGAAACAAGAGAATACATTCTTATGTAAAGCATACTGGAAATTGATGCAAGAGTAAGAGCAGAGACAAAGGATATAATTGCCGAAATCTCCTTATTATTAGGGATATTCCAAAGCAATCTTTGAAGCACAAGATAGGTGAATACAGTTATAAACAAATGGATAATTATATTCAATCCGATACCGCACCAATAGGAAAATCCCCCTGCTGTCAATCGCATTGACAATCTTAACAACAAATAATAAAACGGCGGGTGAACGTCATTTTTTTGGTTTTCATAAACCGAGCTAAAGGTCCAAAATTCATCCTCGTCCAGAACCAAATAGTCCTCATAATATTCACCGTCATGCCAAGTGTTATAGAAATCGGGGTTATCCTGTATTTCGGTTTTATCATATTGAGAAAGCCCCAAGGAATAGGCTTCATCCATGTGCAAATATGATTTATTAAAGCCGAAAAATATATACAAAACCGATTGCAGAACTAAAATAGCCGCAATAACACAAATTTCGACCTTTCTGTTTTTCATCATGTCATCCCCTTTTTTTGACTATGATTATATCGACTTTTATCTAAATAATAAATAGGTTAAATAATAAAGAATTAATGAATATCCTTTATAAATATATCTTAAAGCTCTCGCTTCTCCTTTGAGAAAGATATATTTTTAATATTTTTCTTTTGCTGTATTCCAAGGCACCCTTTGGGCAAACAGATACACATTTTAAACAGCGAATACATTTACTATTGGGCTTTCCGCCCTTCATGGCATTCATAGGGCAAGCCCTTTCACACAATCCGCAGGATATACATTTTTCATTTTTTGTTATCTTCACTCCGATTCTGCTTCTCCATTCAGGCAGAAATGAAGCAAAGAGATTCTTTTTGCTTTTGGGTACAGATGCTTCCTTTGGGCTTTTAATTCTTTGAACCAAGGGCAAAAGCCTTGTGAAATCAAAATCAACATTTTCGTCCAAAAACGTGTGTCCGATAGGAGCATAAGCCCCTCCGATGAATTGAGCAGAAGAAAGCTTTGCCGCCTCATGGATTACATTTCCATAGGAAAACTTACCATACGCCGCAATAACAGCCAGCTTTTCGGTTTTCAAGCTTTTCAAAAACTCAGCCACAATATTAGGAATATTTTGGCAATATACAGGAAAGATCACCAGAGAAACATCATTATTTTCCGAAAGGTCCATATTGTAGGCTATGGGAACAATTTGTGCATCAAGCTGTTTCGCCATATATTCGGCAAGCTTCATTGTCCGTCCTGTTCCCGAAAAGCAATATACCTTCATTTCAAATATTCCTTCATAATCATGCATTCCTTTGGAGCATCCAACGTAAACCCCAAATGGTTCTTCATTTCATAAAGAAGCTCTTCCCTTGTTTTTCCGCAATTTCGTGAAGCAAGGGATATTTCGATTGCGCTGAAGGGTATCATCCTGCTTTCGCAATTATAAAACCGAACAAATTGGGAATGGTCCTTGCATTTTTCGATTTTACAGCTTGTATGCAACGCCTTATTTTTATCATCAGGCGGAACCCAGCCGCATTCATTTACCAAAATATCCTTTACCTTGTTCCAATCATATTTACCGCCGCAAAGCTTATCGAAATCAAGATGGACAAATCCCGGTATGGTTCCCTTTCGCGAGGATACTCTTACAGCCCTTTTCAAGGGCAACAGCATAGAAGGCACTTCACTTATTGCATCAACCACATTTGACACTAAAGGATTAGTATATCCGCTTATTCTTTTCAAGGGATTATCGCCGAAGGCAAGCTGTTTCATAGTTAAAAGCGTGTGCAGCTGTCCCTTTTTCAGAGGAGGACGTAATGTAAGAACACGTCCTATATTCACAAGAAGATTCAAGCTTTTCATATTATGAAATTTATAAGCTATTTTAGGCGCCATGTGGTTATAATATAAGCCAAGCATCTGCACAGGCTCGTTACCTGCAACAAAATACGGCACGCGATTAGCAACAAGCTCTGGATAGAAAAGCACATAAGCCAATGACGGGCAGGCACAAAGATTCCCGCTTGATGCATAAAGCCTTTTGTATATACTTTTCAAATCAGACGATGACACCGAACGTGAAATAAATTCAACATTATCAAAATGCTTTTTTGCATTTTCGATGCTTCTTTTTGCCAAATCCGACATAAATGGTATTTCCCATGTGAGAGCAAGAACTCTCAATTTTTTCACCTTTGCCAACTGGTAAAGAAGATACGTTGAATCCTTTCCACCTGTGTAGAACACAGCAATATCAAAGCGCGATTTCTTTGACACAGGGATGTCATCCAATATAGGAAGAATGCTTTTAAGAGATTGTGTTTCCTTGTGTGTTTGACACATAGGGCATTGACCCTTTTCGTCAAATTCCAAGCCGGGGATTATAAAATCGTTTGCCGAGCAGGATTTGCAAAAAACAGCCTCATCTAGCGAAGAAGGCGTAACCCTTAAACCTTCTTTTGTAACAATCTGCACTCCGATTAAAGAGGATAATGCTTTCAATTCCCTTTCGTCAAGGGATTTCGGAAGTGAGCTTATTATTTCAGCCTGCTTTTTATTAAGAGAAACCGAATTTTTAAAAAGATTCTCTTTATTTCTCATGCCGTAATAATAAAGCTTATTATCCTCAAGCCTCCAACGGTTCTGAAGATAATATTCCGTTTTCAACATAATCCCCTCCTTTTTTACATTAACTTTTATTATAACACATTATATTACATATTTCCACTATATTTTCATACAAAAAGGAATGTGAAAAACTCACATCCCTTTGTGGCTATAATTGTACTATTTCTGCTTGAAGCAATTCGGCTTCCTTAATGTCATGGGTTGAAAATATTATAGTCTTATTTTTGGTATATTCAAGAATAACCTTTGCCGTTTTTGTACGTGTTTCGCCGTCAAGACCTTTAAATGGCTCATCCATAATCAGCAATTCACTTTCGGCAAGCAGAGCTCTTGCAATAGCAACAAAGTCGGAGGCCAAGCGGTCTTAGGAAGACAAT
>JAZSFY010000074.1:0-5167 GCA_045532415.1 Eubacteriales bacterium
GTTAAAATATATTGTCTGATAATATAAGACATAAATTCAGGAGGAAATTTAAAATGATTTCTGCAGGCGATTTCAGAAACGGTATTACATTTGAAATGGAAGGCCAGCTCATGCAGGTTATCGAATTCCAGCATGTTAAGCCCGGTAAAGGCGCGGCTTTCGTTAGAACTAAGATGAGAAACATCATTTCCGGTGCGGTTATTGAAACCTCTTTTAACCCCACAGCTCGTTTCCCTCAGGCTATGGTTGAAAGAAAGGATATGGAATACAGCTATAACGACGGCGATCTTTATTACTTCATGGATCCTGTTACCTATGACCAGGTTCCCCTTAACTCCGACAAGCTCCCCGACAGCTTTAAGTTCGTTAAGGAAGGCATGACCTGCCGTTTGATGTCCTATAAGGATAACGTTTTCTCTGTTGAACCTCCCATTTTCGTTGAGCTTGAGGTTACTGCTACCGAACCTGGCGTTAAGGGCAACACTGCTACCAACGTTACCAAGCCCGCTACTGTTGAAACAGGTGCTGAGGTTAAGGTTCCCATATTCATCAACGAAGGCGATGTTATCAAGATTGATACCAGAACCTGCGAATATTTGGAACGCGTATAAGGCAAAATAGCTTTATAAGTATTATATTGAATAAGGAGAATTTATCATGACTGTATCCGAAAAGGCTGCTTATATCAAGGGCTTGATGGAAGGCATGGCATTGGACACCTCTAAGGGCGAAGGCAAGCTTCTCGCTGCTATCGCTGACCTTTTGGAGGACCTTTCCCTTACCGTTCAGGATCTTGAAGACGATACTGCTACTTTGAACGATTATATCGAAGAAATCGACGAGGATCTCGGCGCATTGGAAGAAGATTTCTATGAATGCGACGATGATTGCGATTGTGATTGCTGCGATTGCGATGACGATTGGTGCGATTGCGACGATGACTGTGATTGCGATTGCTGCTGCGATTGCGACGACGATGATGACGACGATTGCTGCGAATGCTTGGAGCTTCTCTGCCCCGCTTGCAACAACCCCGTTTATATCGACGAGGATGACGTCGAAGACATCGACGAGCTCGAATGTCCTTCCTGCGGCAAGGTTCTCAATGTTGTCGAAATCGATGAAGATGACGACGAATGCGATTGCAGCTGCGGCGACGCCGAATAATTTATAATTCAAAAAACGGCAGGGCAACCTGCCGTTTTGATTTACAAGGTAACATATTATGATAACCAGAGAAATAATCGACGTACACACTCACATTTGGCCCGACAAAATCGCTTTGCGCGCGGCAGATAATATCGTTAACTATTACAGCCTTGCAAGACAGGGTGACGGAAGCAAAAACGGAATTTTAGAAGGTGCAAAGGATTTTCTGAATATCAGATTTGTAATTTCCTCTGCCACACTAAAACCCGACACAGAGCATGCTCGGGTAGGAAATAACTTTATTATCGACACCTGCAAGTCCGATTCTCGCTTTATTCCCCTTTGCTCATTCCATCCCGAAATGGGCTTTGATGCGGCTGTTAGCGAGCTTGAACGGGCAAAAGCATTAGGCGCAAAGGGCGTAAAAATACATTCGGATTTCCAAAGATTCTTTGTTGACAGCGATAATGCAATGGAAATATACAAGGAATGCGCCAGATTGGATTTGCCTATTCTTTTCCATGCAGGTGATAAAAACACCGATTTTTCCACCCCCAAGCGCATCCGTAATATTTTGGACAAGCTCCCTCAATTAACAATAATCGCCGCTCATATGTGCGGTTACAGCGTTTGGGATGAGGCAGAAGAATACCTTATCGGTACCCCTGTTTACACCGACACAAGCGAAGCACTCCTCGGCATGGACGAAAAGGAGCTATACCGATTAATAGACAAGCATGGCGTTGAAAAGGTTATGTTCGGAAGCGATTATCCTTTATGGAACACCTCGTTTGCCTATAACCAAATCGAAAGCATCGGATTGAGCGAGGAAGAAAAATCTATTATCTATGCCGAAACGGCAAAAAAGGTTTTCAAGCTGTAAATTATATAGCAAACAAAAAAGCAACGGTTTCCCGTTGCTTTTGTTGTATTTGTTTTAGAAGTAAATTAAGCAGATAACTTATCTAAACTTACGCTTACGAGCCGCTTCGGACTTCTTCTTACGCTTAACGCTGGGCTTTTCGTAATGTTCTCTCTTACGAATTTCAGCCGGTACGCCGCTACGGAGATAAGATCTTTTAAATCTGCGGAGCGCGGAATCGATTGTTTCGTTCTCCTTAACTCTGATCTCTGCCAATTTTGTAACCCTCCCTTACAATCGGTTTCCGAGGAAATCGCATCTAATGGGGACATTATATCAAACATTTCGACACATGTCAACAAAAGATTCAAAAATCCGTTAATTTTTTTAACTATTAACTAACTAAAAATTCACAAAGTTAATTAAAGAGCATTCTTTGCAGTTTCAACGAGCTGAGCGAAAGCAGCCTTGTCGTTGATTGCGAGTTCAGAGAGCATCTTACGGTTAAGCTGGATGCCGCTCTTCTTCAAGCCGTACATGAAACGGGAGTAGTTGATGCCTTCGATCTTGCACTGAGCAGAGATACGGGTGATCCAGAGAGAACGGAAATCTCTCTTCTTCATCTTTCTGCCGGCGAAAGCATAGTTGCCGCTTTTAAGAACAGCCTGCTTTGCCATCTTAAAATGTTTGCTCTTTGCGCCCCAATAACCTTTGGCGAGCTTGAGCATTTTATTTCTTCTTTTTCTGGTCGCGAGAGCGCCTTTAATTCTTGCCATCTTTCAAAAACCTCCGATTATTTATAGGGGATCATTCTCTTGAGATCGTCATAGCGAGCTGTGCTTACGTAAGAAGCCTTTCTGAGGGCTCTCTTTGTCTTGCTGGGCTTAAGACCAGTCTTGTGACGCTTGCCGGGACGAGCCATTTTAATCTTGCCTGTTGCTGTGAAGGAGAAACGCTTCGCAGAAGCCTTGTGTGTCTTGATTTTTCCCATTGTTATAAATCCTTTCAATTATTTTGTCTTTTTCGGTGCGAGTATCATCGTCATATTTCTTCCGTCGAGTACAGGCTTCTTCTCGATGATTGCATTTTCGATGCAACCCTCGGCAAACCTATCGAGAAGCTGTGCGCCCAATTCGGTGTGCGCCATTTCTCTGCCGTAGAATCTTACGACTACCTTGACCTTATTTCCCTGAGTGAGAAATTTGATGCTTTGATTAAGCTTAGTGTTGAAATCGTGTGTGTCGATACGGCACTTTAATTGGATTTCCTTAAGCTCAATAACCTGACGTTTCTTACGCTGTTCCTTTTCGCGTTTTTCTTTCTCGAAACGGAACTTGCCGTAGTCCATAATTTTGCAAACAGGAGGAACCGATTCGGGAGCGATTTCCACAAGATCAAGCTCAGCCTCATTAGAAAGGCGGAGAGCCTCGGAAAGCTTCATAACACCGAGCTGTTTACCGTCGGCGCCGATTACACGGACTTCGTTTGCTTTGATTTCTTCGTTAATTAAGGAAGACGATTTAGTGGCGATGAGAGGACACCTCCAAGAATAGATTACTGTTTTACAAAAAAGAAAAGCAAAGCAGACAACCTGCTTTGCACCAGCCAAAAACCGACCAAACACAAGGATACCCTTGAAATTTGACCTGAGATATTGACCGAGCAAGGCTTATTGCCGCAGGGTGAGAGCAAAGCTCTACTTCTTTGTGCCTAGATATAATACCATAAAAACATTGTCTTGTCAAGTATTTTTGGCAAAAAATTCTTCATATCATATACTGATTATGAAAGGAGCGATTTTATGCCAATGGTTTTTTTAAGTCCGTCTACTCAGGAATATAACATCTATTATGACGGAAGCGGAAGCGAAGAATATTACATGAATCTTATAACCGATTACATTGAGCCCTATCTTACAGCAAGCGGAATTACCTTTACAAGAAACAACCCCGAGGGCACTGTGGGTGATTCGGTACGTCTTTCCAATGCAGGGGATTATGCGCTACATTTTGCCTTACATTCCAATGCATCGGGAAGCGCAAACTACGGTCGCCAAACAGGAAGCGACATTTACTATTATCCCACAAGCGTTAACGGCAAGCGCGCCGCAGATATTATTGTAACAAACCTCAAAAAAATCTATCCCAATCCCGACAAGGTTCGGGCCTTGCCTACAACACGCTTATATGAGCTGAACAACACAAGGGCTCCTGCTGTTCTTGTTGAATTGGCGTATCATGACAATGCAGAGGACGCCGAATGGATTAAAAGCAACCTCCAGCTTATTGCAAGAAATCTTGCCCAATCCATTGCAGACTATTTCGGAATGGCTTTGGTTATTCCCGACGGTGAAAGTGGAGGCCGCACAGGAACCGTTGTTACCCAAGGCAGCAGATTGAATATACGAAACGCACCTAACCTAAGCGCAGAAATTGTCGGACATATTCCCAACGGCGCAACCGTGAACATTAACGGTCAAAACGGCGAATGGTATATGGTTAATTATAACGGCACAAGCGGTTACAGCTTCGGGCAATATATTAGACTTAATTAAAACAACAGGGCTGTCGTAATGACAGCCCATTTTTATTAATTATTTAGCAGCATCAAGCTTGAATTTAATGGTAAGATATTCACCGCCTGTGAGAATACGGTTGAAGCGGAATACAGTAATTTCAACTTCTTCTCCTGCCTTACAGCCTGCAAGAGCATTTGTAAGGTCATCGCTGGTTTTAATTGTCTTGCCGTTAAAGTCGGTGATTATATCCAAACGGGAAAGACCTGCGCCGTAAGCAGAGCTGTCAAACTCAATATCAACTATAAACACACCCTCGGTAGGATAATCTCCTCTGGGTCTGAGATTATAGTGAGCCAAGCCTGTTTCAACATCGGTACATTGAATACCAATCTGAGGAGCAGCAGAAGCGATACCCGAGCCGTCGATTTCTTCACCTGCAATAAGCTTTCTGAAAATATCGATTGCATCGGTTATGGGAATAGCAAATCCGATTCCCTCGAATTGCTCATCAACAAGCTTCAAGGAGGTTATACCGATAACGTTGCCTGCCATATCAATAAGGGGGCCACCGCTGTTACCGGGGTTGATTGAGCAGTCGGTTTGAATAAGAGTCATTGTTTTTATAACCTTGCCTGAGC
>JAZSFY010000013.1:0-4768 GCA_045532415.1 Eubacteriales bacterium
AAATTCCGAAGCCTTATGTGAATTGTTGGTGGCAAGAACTATTTTCATTATTTTTCTTCCTCAAAGAAGGCGTTAATAAATTCCTTAGGCTCAAAGGGGCGTAAATCGTCGATACCCTCGCCTACACCGATAAATTTAACGGGAATACCCAATTCGCGCTTGATTGCAAGGATAATACCGCCCTTTGCTGTTCCGTCGAGCTTTGTAAGAACAAGACCTGTTATATTAGCCGCCTTGCCAAACTCCTTTGCCTGAATAAGCGCATTTTGACCTGTGGAGGCATCGAGAACAAGGAGAGTTTCTCTTGTTGCATTGGGAGCTTCACGGTCGATAACGCGGTTTATTTTAGCAAGCTCGTCGATAAGGTTCTTTTTGTTGTGAAGTCTGCCTGCTGTGTCAACGATAAGAGTATCACAGCCCGATTTTTTTGCCGCGCCCACAGCATCAAAAACAACAGCCGCAGGGTCTGCGCCCTCGTTTTGGCGGATAATCGGAACATTATTACGGTCAGCCCAAATAGCTAATTGCTCTGCCGCAGCCGCACGGAATGTATCCGCCGCCGCAAGCATAACACTTCTTCCCTGCTCCTTAAGGCAATGGGTTATTTTACCGATAGACGTGGTCTTGCCCACACCGTTAACACCGATTATCAAAATAACCGAAAGACCGTCGCCCAAAATAAGGTCGTCGCCCTCTCCAACCGCCTCTGTAAGTATTTCGCGGAATTCCTCTCTTGCAAGGTTCGCATCCTTAATCTTCTTTTCCTTAAGACGCGCGCGAAGCTCCTCAACAAGATAATCGGAGGTTTCAACACCTACGTCAGCCATTATCAAAAGGTCGCAAAGCTCATCGAAAAAGTCGTCATCAACCTTTTCATAAGAAGAAAACAAATCGTTTACAGGCTTTAAAAGCGCATCCTTTGTCTTTTTCAAGCCGTTTTTTAATTTTTCAAAAAATCCCATTATAGGCTCCTAAATCTATATTTTTCAAAACTCCGTTTCGGCGGAAGCCGCCTATGGCAAACATGCTGTAAATATATTTTAAAATCTGTTATTTTCGAGGACATGCGCCTCGAAAATAACTCCTTAGAGTTTCGCAAATTCGGACATTTATGCACGAATTTGGCGCGAGCGCACGAAACTCCATTCCCCATCAAAAACAAAGTTTTCGATGGATTTATTCTGCATATTCCTTAATAATCTCATCAAGCTTAGCCATGTTAAGCTTCATGTAATCCGAAATGCCCTTTTGAGGCATTGTGATACCGTAAATTGTATCTGCTCTTTCCATGGTACCGCGGCGGTGAGTTATAAGAATATACTGGGTTTTATCGCTGTTCTGACGAACATAGGTAGCAAGCTTGGCAACGTTTACGTCATCCAATGCCGACTCGATTTCGTCAAATACACAGAAGGGAGAAGGATTTACCTTCTGCAAGGCAAGGTAAAGAGAAATTGCCGCAAAGGATTGCTCGCCGCCCGAAAGAAGCGAAATACTGCGGACGCTCTTGCCCGGCACCTTCAAAACGATGTCGATACCGCATTCCAAGGGAAGCAACGGGTCGGTCAATTCGGCTCTTGCGCTTCCGCCTCCGAAAAGCTCGGTAAACACAGCATTAAATTCTGTGTTAATCTTTTCAAAGCATTCAAGGAAGGTTTCCTTCATGCCTGCCGCAAGCTTTGCAATCTGACGGTCAAGCTGGGACCTTGTTTTGTTAAGGTCGTTGGTCTGTTCGGTAAGGAAATCGTAACGCTCCTTGGTTACGCGGTATTCCTCAACAGCATTAACATTAATAACGCCCATTGCACGTATTTTTGCCTTAAGAGAGGCAAGACGTGTCGAAGCCTTATCCATTTTTTCCTTAGGCAAGCGGAAGGCTTCGCCGTCGGAATAGGTAAGCTCATATTCATCCCAAAGCTTGTTTGTAACGGTATCAAACTCTGTATTTACGTTTGCGAACTTCATTTCGCAATTGGTAACACGGCGGAAGGTTTCCTCCTTTTCGGCAGACGCCTCCTTTTGACGTGTACGCATTTCGTTTAATTGCTTTTCCTTTTCGTTTCTGCCCTCAACAAGCTCGTTTAGACGCTTTTCGCACTTTGCAATAACATTATCGCATTCATCGCAAACAGCGTTAAGAGAATCTGCCTCTCGGGAGCGCTCGTTAATAACAGCCTCTGCCCTTTCGATAGATGAGCTTGAAAGCATAATTCTTGTATTAAGCTCGGTAACTCTGCGCTGGGCGAGAGAAAGCCTTTCCCCTGCAACAGAAACCTCGTTTTTGGCTGTATAAAGCGCCATTCTTGCTTCGCTGACCAAAGCAAATGCGTTTTCCTCGGCACGCTTTAAATCGTCTGCCTTAATACGCAATGCTTCTCTGTCGGACGCCGCCTTTTCGATTGCATCTCCAAGCTTTCTTGCATCTGCCTCGATTTCGGCAAGCTCCTTTTCCAATTCCGAAAGAGCATCAGAGCCCGAGGAAAGAGAATCGATTCGTGATTCCTCCTCCTCAATACGAACATTCAAGGAATCTCTTGTTGCCCAATAGCCTGCCTTTGCTTTGTTGGACTCGGAAAGCGAATTTCTCAATGCCTCCAAATCGTTGTCTACCTCGGCACAATTCTTGGTGACATTTTCCTGCTTGGCTTCAAGCTCGGCAATTTTGCCCTGTCTTTCCTTGATTTTATCGGCAAGACGCTCGATATCCATTGCAAGGGTAAACACCCCTACCTTAACAGCAGAGGAGCCGCCTGTATAGCTGCCGCCTGCATTGATTATCTGACCGTCCAATGTTACGATTTTAATTCTGAAACCGCTTTTTCTTGCAATAGCAGAAGCAGAATCGATGTTATCTGCAATAACGGTTCTGCCCAAAAGGTCATTAACAATGCCCTTGAATTTTTTATCGTATTTAGCCAATTCGCTTGCAATACCGATATAACCATTCATATCCTTAATGGCGGAAACATCGGCAAGCCTGCCCTCTACACTTTCGATAGGCAAAAATGTAGCTCTGCCAAGCTTATTATCCTTCAAATAACGGATACAAGCCTTTGCATCGGATTCCTTTTCCACAACGATAAACTGAACCGAAGCCGCCAACGCTGTTTCAAGTGCGATAACATATTCGCTGTCAGAGGAAATTATGTTGGAAACGGTTCCGTGAAGCCCGATTTTGTCTTTTCCGTTTAATATTTTGCCCGAATTGCAGTCGTTGATAACTCTTTTAACGCTTTCGGAATAGCCCTCAAGAAGCTGTTCAAGGCGTATAAGCTGGTCACGTCTTTGCTCCTCACCCGAAATCGCGATTTTTTCGGCGGTTATATCCTCTCCGAGCTTTCTTATGCTTTGCAAAAGACTTGCTCTTTCATAATCGAGAGAGATTATCTTATTTTCGGTATCATTAATTAATTTATCGGTTTTTTCGATGATTGCCTTAAGAGAATCCAATTCCTTATTAAGCTCATCTCTGCGGGATACCGCAGAAGCAAGTCTTTCGGAATTTTCCTCCATGCTTTTCTTTTCGGCATCAAATGAAGCTGATTTCGCCGCCTGACGCGCTGTCAGCGTGCTTTTCTCGGAAACTAAAAGCTCATACAAGCCTCTTGCGTTTTCGCTTTCCTTTTCAGCCTTGGAGAATGCGTTTCTTGCAGATTCATATTCGTTTTCTGCGTTAGCGGCATTATCATCAAGCTTGGAAAGATTTTCCTCTGCCTTTATCTTTGCCTTTTCGCATTCCTCCATATCCGCCAAAGCGATATTCTTCTCAGCCTCGGCAGATTCGATACCCCTTCTTGCCTCGGAAACCGATTCCTCCGCATGGGCAATATCGTTGGCGCAAACGGCTCTCCTGCCCTCTGCTTCACCCTTTTTCTGAACTGCAAGAGTTTTTTCGCTTTCACATTCGCTCATTATTCTTGCAAATTCATAGCTTTCATTAAGTATTCTGTCGGTTGCCTCGTCACATTGTGCAACCGCCTTTTCTGCCGCCTCAAAGGCGATTTTAGCGGCATTAAGGTCGCTTTCGCATTCCACTCGTCTTTGACGGAGAAAATCAAGCCTGTCAAGCCAAAGCGTTATTTCAATACCCTTCTTTTCCTCGCTGAGCACAAGATAATTCTTGGCGTTTTCAGCCTCCTTGGCAAGAGGGCCGATTCGCGAGGAAATTTCAGAAAGGATATCATTTATTCTAACAAGGTTGCCTTCGGTATCACGAAGCTTTCTTTCAGCCTCGAGCTTTTTATAACGGATTTTCGAAATACCTGCCGCTTCCTCAAAAATACTGCGGCGTTCATCGTCCTTTTGAGAAAGAACCTCGGCTATTTTACCCTGACCTATAACAGAATAGCCCTCTCTGCCGATACCTGTATCGTAAAAAAGCTCGTAAATATCCTTAAGTCGAACCTGCTTTTTGTTTATATAATATTCGCTTTCACCGCTTCGGTAAAGCTTTCTTGTTACGGTAACCTCTGTTTGGTCGGAAAGACGGTATACCGCGTTCTTTTTGATTTCGTCTGCCTCGGAAGGCTCGGTATTTTCCTCAGCCTCCATTGTAATGGCGTTGGCGCGGTTATATTCCTCCTCGGTATCGATAACAAGAGAAACCGAGGCACAGCTTGCGGCGGCACGGGAATTTGTGCCGTTGAAGATAACATCCTCCATACGGCTGCCGCGCAGGGATTTTGCGCTCATTTCGCCCAAAACCCAACGTATAGCGTCGGAAATATTAGATTTACCGCTTCCGTTAGGACCTATAATGGCTGTAACA
>JAZSFY010000241.1:0-5309 GCA_045532415.1 Eubacteriales bacterium
AAATGTGTTGCCACAACAAACCGTAATTTTGTAGGCAGAATGGGCCATGTTGAAAGCGAGGTATACCTTGCTTCTCCTCACACAGCCGCCGCAAGCGCCCTAACAGGCTATATCACCGAATACAAGGAGGATTAAGGATGAACACTCAAGGAAAAGCTTTTAAATATCCCGATAACGTTGACACCGATGTTATTATTCCTGCCCGTTATCTAAACACTCCCGATGCAAAGGAGCTTGCCCTTCATTGTATGGAGGATATTGATAAAGAATTTGTAAAAAAGGTCAATAAGGGCGACGTTATGGTTGCAGGCTGGAATTTCGGATGCGGCTCCTCACGTGAGCATGCCCCCTTGGTTATTAAGGAATGCGGTACAGGCTGTGTTATTGCAAAAAGCTTTGCAAGAATCTTTTACCGCAATGCCATTAATATAGGCTTGCCCATTCTCGAATGTGTTGAAGCGGCAGAGGAGATTAACAGCGATGATGTGGTTTCGGTTGATTTTGATACAGGTGTTATAACAAATATTACAACAGGGAAAGCATATAAGGCTCAGCCCTTTCCTCCCTTTATCCAAAATATTATAAAAAGCGGCGGACTTTTGAAATCCCTGAAGGAAGGCGATAAATAATGATAAAGAATATAGCGGTAATCCGCGGTGACGGTATAGGTCCCGAAATAGTCGGTCAGGCTATTAAGGTTTTGGATAAGGTTGCAGACCTTTACGGTCATACATTCAATTATGTTGATGTTGACATGGGCGGCTGTGCTATTGATAAATACGGCGACCCATTGCCTCAATCTGAATTAGATAAATGCCTTTCCTCCGACAGCGTTCTTTTGGGTGCTGTGGGAGGCCCTAAGTGGAATAATGTCCCCGGTGATAAGCGTCCCGAAAAAGGGCTTCTCCGCCTGCGTGCAGGTATGGGAGTTTATTCAAATAACCGCCCTGCAAAAATATGGAATCAGCTTGCCGATGCATCCCCTCTTAAAAAGGAGATTGTAGAAAAGGGAATAGATTTCATTATTGTAAGAGAGCTTATCGGAGGAATATATTTCGGTGAGCATAAAACCGAAAACAATGTTGCAACCGATGTTTTGACATACAGCCAATCGGAAATCGAAAGAATCGGCAGAATCGGATTTGAAACCGCAATGAAGCGTAACAAAAAGCTTTGCTCGGTTGAAAAAAGCAATGTTCTCGATTCAAGCCGTCTTTGGAAAAAGGTCATCCACGAGCTTGCCCGCGAATACCCCGATGTGGAATTGACCGATATGCTTGTAGATAACTGCGCTATGCAGATAGTTAAAAATCCCTCTCAGTTTGATGTTATTGTAACCGAGAATATGTTTGGCGATATTCTTTCGGACGAGGCTTCTATGATAACAGGCTCTATCGGAATGATACCCTCATCAAGCCTTGGAGCAACAAGCTGTGGATTGTATGAGCCCATACATGGCTCTGCTCCCGATATTGCAGGCAGGGATATTGCCAATCCTATCGGTACAATACTTTCTGCCGCTATGATGCTGAGATATAGCTTTGACATGGCAGAGGAGGCCGATGCAATCGAAAATGCTGTTTCGGCATTTCTCGATTCAAATTACCGTACATCGGATATTATGAGTGACGGTATGACCGAGGTCGGATGCGTTAAATGCGGAGAGCTTATTATTGAAAGGATTAAAAATCTCAGAAAGGATTAATGAATATGCTATTATCAGGCTCTGATATACTTGTTCGCACTCTTATTGAGCAGGGTGTTGAAACCGTTTTCGGCTATCCGGGCGGACAGGTTATAAATATATATGATTCATTATATAAATACGAAAAGGAAATTACCCACGTGCTTACAGCACACGAGCAGGGTGCTTCCCATGCGGCAGACGGATATGCAAGAAGCACAGGCAAGGCAGGTGTTGTTATTGCAACATCGGGCCCCGGTGCAACCAATCTTGTAACAGGTATTGCAACAGCATATCTGGATTCTATCCCCATGGTTGCAATTACGGGTAACGTTCCTACAACCTCAATCGGTACAGACAGCTTTCAGGAAATCGACATTACGGGTGTAACCCTTCCTATTACAAAGCATAATTATTTTGTCGGCTCGGTAGAGGAATTGGCTGACACGGTTAGAGAAGCATTTAAGCTTGCTGTTTCGGGCAGACCGGGCCCTGTTTTGATTGATATTCCCAAGGATGTTCAAATAGCAAAATGTGAATATGCTGCTCAGGAGAGGGTGTCCCCCGAGGATATGTTTGCGGCAAAGGATATTCGTATAAGAAGCGCCGCCGAAACAATTAATGCATCCGAAAAGCCCTTTATCTATTATGGCGGCGGTGTTGTTTGGAGTAATGCTCAAAAGGAAATGCTCGACCTTGCCGAAATGATTGATGCACCTATCGGATGCTCTATGATGGGTATTTCAACAGTTCCTACCGACCATCCACGCTTCCTTGGTATGCAGGGTATGCATGGTCATTATGCCTGCTCCACCGCAATGCATAATGCCGATTGTATTATTGCCTTGGGCTGCCGCTTTAACGACAGAGTAACAGGCAATAAATCAAAATTTGCAACTAAGGCAAAAATCGTTCACATTGATATAGACGGAAGCGAGCTTTCCAAGAATGTAACCGATAACGATGCCATGAGAGGCGACGTTAAGGAAACCCTTAAAAAGCTTTTGCCTCTTATAAATGCATCTAAAAAGCCTCAATGGCAGGAGCAGGTTGAGAGCTTTAAGGAATATCAAAAGCAAAACGAGGATATGCGTCAGGGCATGACTCCCAAAAATGTTATTTCTGCTCTTAATAAATATCTTGGCGAAAATACTCCCGTTGCAACCGATGTTGGTCAGCATCAAATGTGGACAGCCCAATATATCAACCTTAAAAAGGAAAGAAAATTCCTTTCAAGCGGCGGTCTTGGTACAATGGGCTTTGGTATGGGTGCGGCAATCGGCGCGGCATACGGTACAAAGGAAAGAACGGTTCTTGTTACAGGTGACGGAAGCTTCGGCATGAACCTTAATGAGCTTGCAACTGCTGTTAAATACAATGTTCCCTTGGTTGTTCTTATTATGAACAATACTGTTTTGGGTATGGTAAGACAATGGCAGACCTTGTTCTTTGACAAGCATTATTCCAACACGGTTCTCGACCGTGCAACAGATTTTGTAAAGCTGGCAGAAGCCTTCGGCGCAAAGGGACAAAGAGCCGAAACCTTAGAGGAATTGGAGGATGCATTAAATAATGCATTTTCTGCCGACGGCACCTTTGTAATCGATTGTGCTGTTGACAAGGACGAATTTGTTCTTCCTATGCTGCCTCCCGGCGGAAGCATGGATGACATTATTGTAAAGGTTGGTGACTGATATGAAAAAGCATATTGTTGCGGTATTGGTAAAAAACCAATTCGGTGTTTTGAACAGAGTTACAAGTATGTTCAGAAGACGTCAGTTTAATATAAGCTCACTTACCGTAAGCGAAACCCAATCTATCGAATATTCCCGTATAACCGTAATTTTCGAGGGGGAGGAAAGCAAAAAGCAGCAGCTTGTTAATCAGCTTTATAAGCTTCCCGACGTTTGCGCTATTAAGGAGCTAAAGAACGAGGATTCGGTTATAGCCGAGCTTTTGCTTATTAAAATGCAAAACAGTGCCGATTCAAGAGGCGATATTATGGCGGCGGCAGAGGCATTTAATGCCAAAACCGTTGACTATTCAAGAGATGCAATCGTTTTGCTTCTCTCGGCAGAAAGCAGTAAAATCGACGAATTTATCGATTTGATGAGGGATTACACAATTTTGGAAATATGCCGTACAGGCTGTGTTGCGCTTGAAAAGGGAAGCGCAACAATCGGATAACTATCAGAAAGAGGTAAATATATCATGGCTAGAATTTTTTATCAACAGGATTGCGATATTCAGAAATTAGCAGGTAAAACCGTTGCGGTAATCGGTTATGGCTCTCAGGGCCATGCCCATGCCCTTAACCTTAAGGAAAGCGGTATTGATGTTATTGTAGGTCTTTACGAGGGCTCTAAAAGCTGGGCAAAGGCTGAATCTCAGGGATTAAAGGTTATGACCGCAGACCAAGCGGCAAAGGCGGCTGACGTTATTATGATACTTATTAATGACGAAAAGCAGGCGGCTTTGTATAAGGAATCTATCGAGCCCAACCTTACCGAGGGCAAGACCTTGGCGTTCGCTCACGGCTTTAATATCCATTTCGGCTGTATCAAGCCTCCCAAGAATGTAAACGTTATTATGATTGCGCCTAAGGGCCCCGGTCATACAGTTCGCTCGGAATATCAAGCGGGCAAGGGCGTTCCCTGCCTTATTGCAGTAGAGCAGGATGCAACAGGCGACGCATGGGATATCGGTCTTGCTTATGCATTGGCAATCGGCGGTGCGAGAGCAGGCGTTCTCGAAACAAACTTCCGTACCGAAACCGAAACCGACCTTTTCGGTGAGCAGGCTGTTCTTTGCGGCGGTGTTTGCGCCTTGATGCAGGCAGGCTATGAAACTCTTGTTGAGGCAGGCTATGACCCGAGAAACGCTTATTTTGAATGTATTCACGAAATGAAGCTTATTGTTGACCTTATTTATCAAAGCGGATTTGCAGGAATGCGTTATTCTATTTCCAACACAGCAGAATACGGCGATTATATTACAGGTCCCAAGATAATCACCGAGGAAACCAAAAAATCCATGAAGCAGATTTTGAAGAATATTCAGGACGGCACATTTGCAAAGGATTTCCTTTTGGATATGTCAAGCGCAGGCGCTCAGGTTCATTTTAATGCTATGAGAAAGCTTGCAAGCGAGCATCCCAGCGAAAAGGTCGGCGAGGATATCCGCAAGCTTTACAGCTGGAGCGATGAGGATAAGCTCATCAATAACTAAAGGGGGAATTAATCATGCCCAAGGAAAATGTAGTAGACGGTGTACAAAATGCACCTCACAGAAGCTTGTTCCATGCATTGGGTTTAACAAAAGAGGAGCAATCCCGTCCTCTTATAGGTATTGTAAGCTCATATAACGAGATTGTTCCGGGACATATAAATCTTGATAAAATCGTTGATGCCGTAAAAATCGGTGTTGCAATGGCAGGCGGAACACCAATCGTTTTTCCTGCAATCGCCGTTTGCGACGGTATCGCAATGGGTCACAAGGGTATGAAATATTCCCTTGTCACCCGTGACCTTATTGCCGATTCCACCGAGGCTATGGCGTTGGCTCACGGCTTTGACGGCCTTGTTATGGTTCCAAACTGCGACAAGAATGTTCCGGGGCTTTTAAT
>JAZSFY010000346.1:0-5877 GCA_045532415.1 Eubacteriales bacterium
GATAATCGCTCAGGTTGCCTCCAACCAATATGGCGGTCAGTCTATTTCGCTTACACACCTTGCGCCCTTTGTTCAAATCTCCCGTGAAAAGATTCGCCGTAACATTATTACCGAAATGGAAGAAATGGGCATAAATCTTTCCGAGGAGCAGATTACAACCATGACCGAGAAGCGCCTCCGCGAGGAGATTCGCCGCGGTGTTCAGACAATTCAGTATCAGGTTGTAACACTTCTCACAACAAACGGTCAGGCTCCCTTTGTAACCGTATTTATGTATCTTGGCGAAACCAAGAACGAGCAGGAAAAGGCAGACCTTGCTCTTATAATCGAAGAGGTTCTTCTCCAGCGTTACCAAGGCGTAAAGAACGAAAAGGGTATCTGGGTTACTCCTGCATTCCCCAAGCTCATCTATGTTCTTGAGGAAGATAACATCCACGAGGATTCCAAATATTGGTACCTTACCGAGCTTGCCGCAAAATGCACAGCAAAGCGTATGGTTCCCGACTATATTTCCGAAAAGAAAATGCTGGAGCTTAAGGTTGACAAAAACGGCGAAGGCCATTGCTATACCTGTATGGGTTGCCGTTCCTTCCTTACACCTTACGTTGACGAAAACGGCAAGGCGAAATATTACGGCAGATTCAACCAAGGCGTTGTTACAATCAACCTTGTTGACGTTGCTCTTTCCTCGGGCGGAGATAAGGAAAAGTTCTGGAAGATTTTTGATGAACGTCTTGAGCTTTGCCATCAGGCTCTCCTTTGCCGTCACGAAAGATTAAAGGGTACTCTTTCCGACGCCGCTCCCATTCTTTGGCAGTATGGCGCGTTGGCACGCTTGAAAAAGGGCGAGCCTATCGACAAGCTTCTCTTTGGCGGTTATTCTACAATCTCCCTCGGCTATGCAGGTCTTTACGAATGCGTTAAATATATGACAGGCAAGAGCCATACAGACCCTTCTGCAACACCCTTTGCTCTCGAAGTTATGGATAAGATGAACGCGGCTTGCCGCGGCTGGAAGGCTGAACACAACATCGATTTCTCCCTTTACGGTACTCCTCTTGAATCCACAACCTATAAATTTGCAAAATCCTTACAGCGCCGCTTTGGTGTTATCCCCGGTGTTACCGATAAGGGCTATATTACAAACAGCTATCATGTCCACGTTTCCGAGGAAATCGATGCATTCGAAAAGCTTCGCTTTGAGGCTCAGTTCCAGCATCTCTCTCCCGGCGGAGCAATCAGCTATATAGAGGTTCCCAATATGCAGGATAATATCCCTGCGGTTCTTCAGGTAATGAAGTTTATCTATGAAAACATCATCTATGCCGAGCTTAATACCAAATCCGACTATTGTCAGGAATGCGGCTATGACGGCGAAATACAAATCGTTGAGGACGACGGCAAGCTTGTTTGGAAATGCCCCAACTGCGGCAACATGGATCAGGATAAAATGAATGTTGCCCGCCGTACCTGCGGTTATATCGGTACTCAGTATTGGAACCAAGGCAGCACTCAGGAAATCAAAGAAAGGGTTCTCCACCTCTAATGAACTATGCACAAATAAAAAATTGCGATATAGCAAATGGCGAAGGGGTCCGTGTGACCCTTTTCGTTTCGGGATGTACAAACCGTTGCGAGGGCTGTTTTCAGCCCGAAACCTGGGATTTTGCTTTTGGGGAGCCCTTTACCAAGGAAATCGAGGATAAAATCCTCCAAATGCTTGCTCCCTCCTATATCAATGGGCTGACTCTTTTAGGCGGCGAGCCCTTCGAGCCTCAAAACCAACGTGCTCTCCTTCCTTTTGTAAAGCGTGTCCGCCAAGCCTACCCCAATAAAAACATTTGGGCGTTTTCGGGCTTCACTTTGGAACAGCTCCTTAATCAATCACCTCATCCTCGCTGCGAAGCCACCGACGAGCTTTTGTCCCTTATTGATGTTCTTGTAGACGGTAAATTTATTCTTGCCAAAAAGAATATCCGCCTGCGCTTCCGCGGCTCCGAAAACCAACGTGTTATCGACCTTCCCAAAACCCTCCAAACAGGAGAAATTGTAAATCTGTATTAGTTTTCCGCCCCGCTTTTATAAAAGCGGGGCAAAATTTTTTTAATCCCCGCGATGTACTTAATTCAAATTGAAACTTCTTCTCCGCGAGGGTTGTAGTTTATTCAAACTTTTACAATTAAAACCGTAGGGTAGGGGCATTCTATTGCCCCTACCGTTTTTTATACCCGTAACAAAAAACTGCATTATTAAATAATTACCATTTTTTATCTCTAAAAAATTCTCTCCGCCCCCCTTGACAAACGTGTCTATTGATGATAGACTATATACGCAGTCTACAACCAATAGACAAATTAGGAGGAGCATAATATGAATGAAATCAAATTAGGAATGGTAGAAGCCCGTTTCGCCGATATAATATGGGATAATCATCCTCTTTCAACTAAGGAATTGGTTGCCCTTTGCCAAAATGAGCTTAATTGGAAGCGAACAACCACCTATACGGTTTTAAGAAAGCTTTGCGATAGGGGAATATTCAAAACCGAAAACAGTATGGTTACGGCGTTGATTTCCAAAACCGAATTTTATTCTATCCAAAGCGAAAAATTCGTGGACGAAACCTTCAATGGCTCTCTGCCTGCATTCATTGCCGCATTTACATCGAGAAAAAAGCTGTCCTCCCAAGAACTTGATGAAATCAAAAAGATGATAGATTCCTTTGGAGGTGAACAGAATGAGTGATGCTTTCTTAAAGCTTCTTAATATGAGCATTACGGCAAGCTGGCTTGTTGCTTCGGTTATAATTCTGCGCCTGCTTTTTAAAAAGGTTCCCAAATGGATAAGCTGTCTTTTGTGGGCAATGGTAGGAATCCGTCTTGTAATGCCTTTTTCTCTTGAAAGTGTATTAAGCCTTATCCCCTCGACAGAGCCTAACCCCGAAAACATGGCAACCCAAACGGCTCCTGCCGTAAATACAGGAATTCCCGTTATAAATAACGCAATCAATCCAGTTATAAATCAAAGCCTTGCGCCAAATTTAGGCGACAGCGTAAACCCTCTGCAGATTATTCTTGCAATAGCTTCCTTTGTCTGGATAATCGGCATTTCCGTAATGCTTATTTACAGTATTATTTCTTATTTAAGAATCCGCAACAGAGTTAAAGTATCTCTTAATTTCAGGGATAATATCTTTTATTGCGATAATATTACCTCACCCTTTATTTTGGGGATAATAAGACCGAAAATCTATATTCCCTCGGGACTTGACCAAGCTCAAACAGAATATGTTATAAGTCATGAAAATGCACATTTGAAAAGACTTGACCATTTTTGGAAGCCTCTTGCATTTCTGCTTCTTTCTGTCTATTGGTTCAATCCTATTATTTGGATAGCTTATATTCTTCTTTGCCGTGATATCGAGCTTGCCTGCGACGAAAGAGTTATTAAAAATATGGATGTTCAACATAAAAAGGAATATTCCAAAGCTCTTGCACAATGTGCAACTCAAAGAAGAATGATAATGGCATGTCCTCTTGCTTTTGGTGAAATAGGGGTAAAACAGCGCGTAAAAACCGTGTTGAACTACAAAAAGCCTGCATTTTGGATAATTCTTGTTGCAATAATAGCTGTTATAGCTACCGCCGTATGCTTCCTTACAAACCCTCCCGAGGAGGATATTACCCATAATTCGGATATAACCGACGGTAATACAAAAGACCCTTCAGCTTCTCAAAAGAATTACGGATATGTTAAGGATAATATTCTTACTGTAGATATAAACGGCGTCACATGGTATTATCAATGTCGTGACGAAAGCATATATGATTATACTAAGGATAAAGAGCTTTCCGCCTTCCAACAGGAGGAGGACGGGGAAATCGTCAATTGGACGGTATATTCAATTAAGGATATTCCTGAGAATTACCGCGTTATTCTTACGTCCCATAAGGGAAAATCTTATGTTTGCGTTAAATTGTCGGGCTATAAGCCCAATACCATGACAGTTAATGACCTTAGAATTAAATATCCCGAATATTTCAACCTTCCTACAGATAAAGGTCTGAAGCTGTTTATAACCATGTCGGGCAGGAGTATCCAAGGCTGTAGACTTTCGTCGGGAAATAATGATAATTATTCCTCTCTCCCGGAAGCTACCTTGGGCGAAATGCAGATGATATTAAGCCAAAAATATAATATTCATAAGCCCGATGTAACAGTATATTTTCTTTCTGCGCCACCCTCAAGCCATACTGTTGATATAAACTACACCCTTTATGACCAAAACACCCTAAAATCTGTTTTCGGATTGTATAGCTGTGAAATCAATTACGCTACTTCTGCGGAGCAGAGCTTTTTAAACATCACATACAATACAATATCCGAAATCATAGACGAAACCCCAAAAAGTGATATGCCAACGTCGGTTGCGCCTGAGTTCTTATATGAGGATTCAAATGATATGTATTATCTTTCTTCAAGCAGAAGCCGTTATATAAAGGTCATTTTCAAGGACGGAACCGAAATTTCTTTAACCGATGCCTTGCTTGGCGGTTATATTCCCGTCATGGCATTGAAGGAATGGGATATTGAATATACCTGCTGGGAAAGACCCGAGGGGCTTGAGCATTTTACCGCAACGATTGTTGAGGTAAAGGGAAAAGACATCCTTGTAAAGCCCTTTGATGACGAATGGGAATGCTATTGCGAGGTTTTCCTGATTCCTAAAGAAACTAATAATACCGATATCTATTCAACCTTTACAGTAGGCGATGTTATTGAGGTTGAATATAAGGGTTATGTTTTGGAAACCAATCCTGCACAGCTTACCGAAACAATCGCAATATATTTTTTAAAATAGACTTGACTATTTTGAATTAATATATTAAACTACCTCCAATACAAAATTCAAAGAGGTAAAAAGATGAAAAAATTTCTTATACTCTTCCTCGCAGTAATGATGACCTTGTCGTTAGTTGCCTGCAGAGAGGGAACTAACGATGCCTCCTCTCAAGGGGAAGAGATTTCTCGCGGTATTTCTGATGAAAGCATTGATTTTGTCAGAGAGCCTGTTATCAACGGCAATTCTATTGATAATTATACAATAGTTTATGCCGAAACAAACGACACCGCAAAATTCTACACAGCGGCAGATGCTTTGAAAACTTATGTTAAGGATACCTTTGGTGTAGAGCTTAAGGTTGTCAGCGAAAAGGAATCAGCCGTTGAAAAGGAAATAATCCTCGGACTTCCCGAAAACCGTACAGATGACGACGAATTTGATAAGCAATATTCCTACGGCGGTTATACCGTTGCAATTAAGGGTGATAAAATCGTTATAGCATCCAGCTATGCATCGGGATGCTATCAGGGCATCGAGGCTCTTATCGAAAAGATCGAGGCTTCTTCCGACGGTATCTTTGCCGACCAGACCTTTGAAGGCGAAGGCAAGGTTTTGAAGGTTTCCTGCGTAGGCGACAGCATCACCGAGGGCAGCAATTCCTCCAAGCCTAAGGATTATACCTACCCCTGCTATATCCAACAAATGCTCGGACTTGACTATTATGTTTATAATGCAGGCGTAAGCGGTCTTTCTATCTGTAAAAAGGACCCTCTTGCATACCATACCCGTCCTGCTTATACCAACACACTTGAAATGAAGCCCGATATCATTATTTTCGGTCTTGGAACCAATGACGCTAACCCCAAATTGGAAAAATATCCCTTTAAGAATTGGGAAGATCCTAATCATGACCGTTCTGCCGAATTTGTGGAAAGCACACGTGAGCTTCTCGATTCCTTCAAGGAAGCAAACACTGATGTTCAAATCGTCCTTATCTATCCTGCATCTCACTTTGTTGTAGCAGATGACCATTGGAG
>JAZSFY010000145.1:0-3298 GCA_045532415.1 Eubacteriales bacterium
ATGGAGGATATAGCACTTAATAAAAAGCTTGGAAAGCTCCAGAAAAAAACATCCATAGGCAGAATTATTTTAATATGCCTGCTGGTGATTTTAATTCTTGCCGTTGCGGCTATCGGCGCAGTAGCCATATATATTAACAGCCGTCTTGATTTGATAAATTATGAAACATCTGGCGGCGCAGGAAGTGTTTCCCTCGGAGGAACAATTTCCGGCGAATCGGAGGTTTCCTTTGCAGACCCCGAATATTTGCAGAGCGAGGGTGTAATCAGCACCGAATCCTCCAATGTTCTCACCCAAGCTCCTCCCACTCCCAGTCAGGAGCCCTCTTATGAGGAAATAGAGAATCAATTTGACGGTATAAATATTTCCGAAGATTACGAAGAAGAGGTTATCAACATTCTCCTCATAGGTGCCGACAACGCAGCTTCTCTCAGCGACGTGATGATGCTTGCATCTATCAATCCCGTAAAGGAACGTATTGTTCTCACCTCCTTCCTTCGTGACAGCTATGTAGAAATCCCCGGTTATGGCTATAATAAGCTCAATGCTGCCCATTCTCTAGGCGGTTCCAAGCTTTTAGTGGAAACTATCGAGTATAATTTCGGTTTGGATATCGATAATTATGTGAGAGTTAATTTTAATTCCTTTAAGGCTGCGGTGGATGCTATCGGCGGCGTTGAATTGGTAGTTAATGCTGATAACTATAATTATTTCCGCAATTGGTCATCGGTCTATTACCTTTCCAAAGCCGAAGCAATCGACGGCACCCATACAGTTCATCTCGACGGCGACGATGCTCTTGCCTATGCCCGTAACCGTAATTATGCAGACGGCGACTTTACCAGAACTCTCCACCAAAGAGATTTTATTTCTCAGTTCGTTACAAATTGCAAGTCTGCATCCCTTACCGATTTGGATAAGCTTCTTGTTGCGGTGCTTCCTTATATAGCTACCGACATTTCCAAGGGCGAGCTTACAACCTATCTTTTAAGCTCTCTTTCCTATCTTAAGTATGACCTTAATCCCGATGTTCATATGCCCTGCGACGATTCTTGGGAATTTGGCTGGGTTTATGGTTCTTCGGTTTTGAACATCAACCTTGAAGCTAATGAAAAACACGTAAAAGCTGCTATTTACGGATAAAATCAAATAAACAGTAAGACCTCGCTAAGCACATCGCCTAAGCGAGGTCTTGTTTTTGCGAAAATAATAAATACCTCTTGACAAATAATACTATGCGTGGTATAGTATTTTGTGAAAGGAGGTATATTCTATGGATATACAATTAAAAAGAGGGCTTCTTGATGTTTGTGTTCTTGCGGCTATTAAAAATCAGGATTCCTATGGATATCAGATAATCAAGGACATCAAGCCTTATGTGTCTATATCCGAATCAACTCTTTATCCTATCCTTCGGCGTTTGGAGGCTTCGGATATGCTGACGGTTTATTCGGTGGAGCATAACGGACGATTGCGAAAATATTATCATATAACCGACCAAGGTAAAAAGAGAATAAAGGATTTTGCCGATGAATGGCAGGAAATTATTTCGATTTATCAATATATTATAAAGGAGGGCAATGCAGATGACTAAATCACAATTTTTAGACAGAATCAAAGCAGGCATCGCCTATTTGCCCCAAGGCGACAAGGAAAAATATCTTGAATATTATTCCGAAATGGTAGATGACCGAATGGAGGAGGGTATGACAGAGGAGGAAGCTGTGGCTGATATCGGCTCCCCAAGCGATATAATCGCCCAAATCTTAAGAGAAGCTCCCTCTAAAGCTAAAGAAGAAAACAAGGAAAAGACCATTACCGAAAAGCTGAATGAGCATTTAGATAAGGATTCCCGTCCATGGATAATTGCGGTTGTTGTGCTGACCTCGCCTATTTGGGTTCCGATTTTGTTTGGGCTCGCAACGGGATTAATCGGTATTGCCGCAGGCGTCTTTTCGGTTATCGTTGCTTTTTATGCTTCGGCGGTAAGCGTACTTGCGGCAGGCATTGCCTGCATAGTAAAGGCGTTTTTTACGGCACTTACAGGAGAAATCATTGCTTATGTTGGGGCAGGCTTGCTTTGTATAGGTATTTCTATTCTGCTGTTCCTTCTCGGTAATCTTTGTGTAAAGCTTACCGTTAAGCTAATTAAGCTTGCGGTAGAATTTGTTAAATCCAAGCTTGGCAAGAAGAAGGAGGTAGCAAAATGAAAAAGTCAACTGTGGTGTTTTTGATAATGGCGTTTTTACTTATATTTACAGGCATAGGAATGCTGGTATATGCTTTTACGGCAACCGATTTTAATATAGATGCTATAAAAGACAGAATGTATGCAAAGGAAATTCAAAATATTCAGGGGGATTTTGATTCAATAGAGGTTAAAGAAGCCTTTTTCGATATTGAAATAAGAATCACAGACAAAGAGCAAAGCTATTTTGAATATTCAAAAATAGATGGGCTTGACATCAATTCTCAGCTTAACGGCAAAGCCCTTGAGTTTTCTTTTGCCGATAACCGTAAATGGTATAACCATATCGGCTTCATTTGGCACAACGATCCTCATTTTACTCTTTATCTTTCGCAAAAGGACTATGATACTCTTAAAATAAGCGGACATTCCTCGGATGTTTGGGTATCAAACGAGTTGTCATTAAAGAATACCGACATAAATATCACAAGCGGCGACGTGAAATATTATGCGTCTACATCGGGCAATGCTTTCATTAAAACCGTCAGCGGCGATATTAATGTAGAAGGAATTAACAGCGCGGTTATTGCTCTGGAGTCAACAAGCGGTGATATTTTGGTTACCGATTGTAATTTGACCGAGCTTCGGGCAACCGCCACAAGCGGAGATATTGACGTTGGAAACACAGAGGCTTCTCAGGAAATCGAGCTTTCCACAGTAAGCGGAGATGTTGAATTTTGGAGTATCGATTCCAAGAAAATCAATCTTAATGCCACAAGCGGAGATATAGATGGCTCTGTAAAAACTCCTAAAAAATTCTCGGCCGAATCCACAAGCGGAGATGTTTATATTCCCAATTCAACATCATCTGATTCTACATTAAATGCAAAAACCACAAGCGGTGATATTCATATAACCATAGGGGAATTTGTAATTAGCAGGGACTTTTAAGGTCCCTGCTGATTTTTTAATCTTGGATAAGCGAATTGACACAACGTCCCTTTTGGAAATATTCCTGTATATTTTTAACCGTGGTTTCTGCAATATTGTTAAGGGCTTCCTCGGTCAGGAATGCCTGGTGAGAGGTGACGATAACATTAGGCATTGAAA
>JAZSFY010000275.1:0-1688 GCA_045532415.1 Eubacteriales bacterium
CATAAGGCAACATTTCACAGGTTTGTGCGGTTTAATTCAGACCGGTGTATTTGGGGCGGAGCAAGCCCCGCCCCTACTTTTGGTGATGATTCTTTAATTCGCAAAAAGCCACGTCCCACGCGGAGAAGTGGTAACAATTCGCAAAAAGCCACGCCCCACGCGGAGAAGTGGTAACAATTCGTAAAAAAACACGCCCCACGCGGATGAGCGCTAACAATTTTAAAAAAGTATATCGCGGGAACAAAAAAAGGTTGATTTTGGGAATGGTTTGTTGTAGAATGGCAATCGGGAGTGATTTTTAATTATGATATATAATTCTGTACAAAAATTAATCGACTATTCCTTGAAAAAGGGGCTTATTGCGCCTGAGGATGTTTATGTTGTGCGAAACGGTCTTATGGAGGCTGTTGGGCTTAACGATTGGGTAGACAACGACACAAGCTGGGACGGTAAGGAATCAATCGACGATGTTCTTGCGCCTATTGTGGAATATGCCTGCTCGGAGGGTGTTATTCCCGATACATCCAATTCAAGGGACCTTTTTGATACAAAGCTAATGGGTGTTGTTACACCTATGCCCAGAGAGGTTGCATCTCAATTTAAGAAGATTTATTCCGAAAGCCCCAAGAAGGCAACAGATTGGTATTTTGATTTCAGCAAGGACACTAATTATGTCCGCGCAGGCAGAATAGCCAAGGACCTTAAATGGCCCTATGAATCGGAATACGGCACACTTGATATTACAATCAACTGCTCAAAGCCCGAAAAAGACCCTCGGGATATTGCGGCAGCAAGAAATGCAAAGGCGCAGGCTTACCCTAAATGTCAGCTTTGTGCCGAAAATGCAGGCTTTGCAGGTCATGCCAACCACCCTGCAAGGCAAAATCTCCGACCTATAAATATTAAGGTCAACGGCGAGGATTGGCAATTGCAATATTCGCCCTACGGTTATTATAACGAGCATTGTATTGCGTTTAACACAAGCCATGTTCCTATGAAGATAGACAAGGCTGTTTTTGATAAGATGTTTGATATTATCGAATATCTGCCTCATTATTTTGTGGGCTCTAATGCCGATTTGCCAATCGTCGGCGGCTCTATTTTAAGCCACGAGCATTTCCAAGGCGGTAATTATACCTTCGCAATGGCAAAGGCAAAGAATGATGTTGAGTTTAATATAATTCAGTTCCCCGGCGTTACCGCAGGAATCTTGAATTGGCCTATGTCGGTTATCCGTCTGACCTCGGAAAGACGAGATGAATTGGTTGCTTTTGCGGTTCATGTTCTCGATAGCTGGAGAAAATATTCCGATGCGGAAGCAGGCATTTTTGCCGAAACAGACGGTGTTCCTCATAATACAATAACACCTATCTGCAGAATGGTTGACGACCAATATCAATGCGACCTTGTTTTGAGAAATAACATAACAACCGAGGAACGTCCTCTCGGCGTTTTCCACCCAAATCCTTCGCTCCACCACATTAAAAAGGAAAATATCGGATTAATTGAGGTTATGGGGCTTGCGGTGCTTCCTGCAAGGCTTGTTAAGGAAATCGACCTTTTGGCTGATGCGATTTTAGAGGGCAGAGATGTTTCTGCCGACGAGAGAATCGCTTCTCACGGAGAATGGGTTAACGAGCTTTTGGAAAAATATGAAGTCGGATCGTAGCCATGTCGTTCTGTGAGCC
>JAZSFY010000129.1:0-2494 GCA_045532415.1 Eubacteriales bacterium
TGCCAACCGGGTCTGCCTTCACCCCAAGGAGATTGCCAAGAAATCTCGTCTTCTTCCTTTTTGCCCTTCCAAAGAGCAAAATCGAAGGGATGTTTTTTGATATCGTTTACGTCAATTCTTGCGCCTGCTTCAAGCTCATCCATATTGTAATGGGAAAGCTTTCCGTATTCGGAATCGCTTTGAGAATCGAAATAAACGTCATTACCCGAAACATAAGCGTGACCGGCATCAATAAGCTTTTGGACAATTTCGATGATTTTATCGATATTTTCGGTAGCTCTGGGATGAATTGTAGCATCGTGAACACCAAGTCCGCGAGCATCTGTGAAATATTCCTTAATGTACTTTTCTGCGATTTCGGGAACAGTTGTATTATTCTCCTTTGCAGCGCGGATCAGCTTATCATCAACATCGGTAAAATTCTGAACAAAAGTAACATTATTTCCGCGATATTCAAGATAACGGCGAAGCATATCGAAAACAACGAAGCAACGAGCGTTACCGATATGGAAATAGTTATATACGGTAGGACCGCAAACATACATTCTTACTTTGTTGTCTTTTATAATAAATTCTTCTTTTTGTCTTGTGAGAGTATTAAAAAGCTTCATAATATCCCCTTATTTGTTAGTATTAATAAATTTCCAATATGTCTTTATATAGTTTACGCCGGATACAATTGTGAAAATCAACGCCGCTACAACAGAAGCAAGAGTCAGCCAACCATGGAAGAACGGGAAGATAACAGGCTCGAGCATAACAGCAGAAACCGCAACAATTTGAGTAACGGTTTTGATTTTTCCGAGATAGCTTGCCGCAATTACAATACCGTCTGTATTAGCAACAACCAAACGCATTGAAGTAACAGCCAATTCACGGAATACCACAACAATTGCAGTCCAGAAGAAAATATGCTTGATTATTTCCACGGAAATAGTAGTTGTAAATCCGACAGCAGCATAATCAAATATGTAGTCGGAAAAACAAATCGCAAACATCGCACCTAATATCAAAAACTTATCTGCCAACGGGTCCATGAATTTACCGAAATCGGTTACCAAATTTCTGGATCTGGCAAGATAACCGTCAAGAAAATCGGTAATCGAGGCAAGAATGAACAACACCGCAGAAATAACTCTGCTAATGTTAGGTGCATCAAACATATCGTAAACCAAGAAAAAAACGAAAAACGGTATTACGATTATGCGTCCTAATGTTAATTTGTTTGGGAGATTCATACTATTTCCTCCGTAAAATATTATCTCAGCAAACCTTGCCGAAAAGATCGTAATCAAGAACCTCTGTAATCTTTACATTTACAAATTCACCGTCGCGGATACGCTTGGGTGCTGTAAAGTAAATTTTGCCGTCAATATCAGGAGCATCCGCATAGGAACGTCCATAGAAGCATTCAGAAACATGATCATATCCTTCACAGATAACCTTAAGCGTTTTATCTATGAACTTTGTATTAAAATCGTTGTGAATGCGGTTTTGGTCGCTCATTATAGCTTCACAACGCTTTTTCTTTGTGTTAGCAGAAACCTGCTTGGGCATATCATAAGCAGGAGTTCCCTCTTCTCTTGAATATTCAAACACACCGAGTCTTTCAAATTTAGTTTCCTTTATAAAGCTTCTAAGCTCATTAAACTGCTTTTCGGTTTCGCCGGGGAATCCTACAATAACGGTACTACGGATAACCATATCGGGAACCTCCTTGCGGAGCTTTGCAATAACTTCCTTAATGCTCTCGGTAGTGTCTCTGCGATTCATGTTCTTTAATATATCATTATTTATATGCTGAATGGGCATATCGATATATTTCAAAAGCTTATCATTGGTTTTAAATTCATTAATTAATCCGTCAGTAATTCTATCGGGATAGCAATAAAGAACTCTTATCCATTCGATGCCTTCGATTTCAGAAAGTGAAGAAACAAGGCTGTCTAAAGCATAGGTTCCGTAAATATCCTCGCCATATCGTGTGGTATCCTGAGCGACAAGGCAAATTTCCTTTATGCCCAAGGAAGCAAGATTTTCAACCTCCTCGATAATTTCGGTCATATTTCTGCTTCGGAATTTACCACGAATATCGGGAATAACGCAATATGTACAACGGTTATCGCATCCCTCTGCAATTTGAACATAAGCGAAATGCTCGGGTGTTGTGATAATTCTTTCGCCGCCGAGAGGTACTTTATCAACATTTTTAAAGCTACTGAAGGTTCCTCCGTTATATGCAACCTCAACAGCCTCGCATATATCGTCAATCGAGCCTGTACCGATAATACTATTAACCTCGGGAAGCTCCTTTAAAAATTCCTCTTTATAGCGCTGAGGCAAACAGCCTGCAACAACAATTCCCTTTAATGTATGATTCTTTTTCAGCCAAGCAATATCAAGTATATTATCGATAGCCTCCTGCTTTGCGCTTTCGATGAACGCGCAGGTGTAGATAACTATAACATCAGCATCAACGTCCTCGGCAACGATT
>JAZSFY010000312.1:0-17300 GCA_045532415.1 Eubacteriales bacterium
TGCGTGTTGATTTCTCTTGGAATCAAAGTGCGCTTTCCTATATAGTTCTCTATAAAAAATTCTAATTAGTAAGGAAACATTTATTCATGGCAAATAAGTACACCGCCTCCGAAATCCGTGAGGCTCTCAACGAAAAGCTCTCCCGTTATTTCGGAATCAACGAAAGCGATGCCGATCTCAAGCAGATCTATCAGGCAACAGTTCTCTCTGTTCGTGATATTCTCGCTACAAAAAACAAGGAATTCACTGATGAAATCAACAAAAAGCAGGCTAAACAGGTCTACTATATGTGTATGGAATTCCTTATCGGTCGCTCGCTTAAAATGAACCTCTGCAACCTCGGTTTGGAGGATGAATACCGCAAGGTACTTAAGAAGCTCGGCTTCGATCTCGAAGACGTATACGAATGTGAGTCCGACCCTGGCTTGGGTAATGGTGGTCTCGGTAGATTGGCATCCTGCTTTATGGACGCTCTTGCATCTCAGGATTATCCTGCACGCGGCTACTGCCTCCTTTATGAATATGGTCTTTTCAAGCAGCGCCTTGTTGACGGCGAACAGCTTGAGCTTCCCGACATCTGGCTCCCCGAAGGTCAAAACTGGCTTGTCCCCCGTCACGATAGAGCTGTAACCGTACGTTTCGGCGGCAAGGTTCGCGAGGAATGGAAGGATAACCATTGCGAGGTTATTTATGAAGGCTACGACGAGGTTGAAGCTGTACCCTACGATATGCTCATTTCGGGCGGCGCAGGTAAGGCAGTTAACTCCTTGCGTCTTTGGAAGGCAAGAGATATTCGCAACTTCAATATGGAAGCATTCTCTCAAGGTCAGTATATGAAGGCTGTTGAAGAGAATACCGTTGCGGAAACAATTTCCAAGGTTCTCTATCCTGCTGATAACCATCACGAAGGTAAGCTCCTCCGTCTTACTCAGCAGTATTTCCTCGTATCCGCTTCTCTCCAGAATATCGTCTGGCGCCACCTCTTCCGTTATAAGTCTTTGGATAACCTTCCCGATAAGGTTGCAATTCATATTAACGATACACACCCTGCTCTCTGTATTCCCGAATTGATGAGAATCCTCATCGACGAGCATCATGTTGCATGGGAAAAGGCATGGGATATCGTTTCCAAGACGGTTTCTTATACAAACCATACCGTACTTCCCGAAGCATTGGAATGCTGGAACGAGGATTTGTTCGCGTTCAAGCTTCCTCGTATACATTCTATCATTAAGGAAATCAACCGCCGTTTCTGTGCTGATGCATGGGATGCATTCACAGGTGACTGGGATAAGGTTAGCAGAATGTCTATCATCAGCAACGGCTCTGTTCGTATGGCAAACCTTTCTGTTATCGGTTCTCATACAATCAACGGCGTTTCCCGTTTGCACTCCGACATTTTGAAGGATACTGTATTTAAGGATTACAACGATATGTATCCCGAACGCTTCACCAACGTAACCAACGGTATTGCTCACAGAAAGTGGCTCTGCTATTCCAACCCCCGCTTGGCTAAGTTGTTGGATGAAACTATCGGTACCGATTACCGTCACGATCCCAAGACTCTTTCCAAGTTCTTGTCGTTTGCCGGCGATGCAGGCGTTCTTTCCCAGCTTGATGACATTAAAAAGAAAAATAAGGTTGATTTTGCTAACTATATCAAGCAAACTAAGGGCATCACAATCGACCCCAATACTGTTTTCGACGTTCAGGCAAAGCGTTTGCATGAATATAAGCGTCAGCTCCTTAACGCTATCAACATCATCACATTGTACTTGAAGCTTAAGGATAACCCCGATGCTGATGTTACTCCTACAACCTTTATCTTCGCAGCAAAGGCAGCTCCCGGCTATTATACCGCAAAGGACATTATCCGTCTTATCTGCTATATCGCTGCTGATATCGAAAAGAACCCCAAGATCCGCGAAAAGCTTCGTGTTGTATTCTTGGAAAACTACAATGTTACTCTCGCAGAACACCTTATGCCTGCTGCTGAAATCTCCGAGCAGATCTCTCTTGCAGGTAAGGAAGCTTCCGGTACAGGTAACATGAAGTTCATGATCAACGGTGCCTTGACAATCGGTACTCTTGACGGTGCTAACGTTGAAATGGCTGAGCAGGTTGGCAGAGATAATATCTATATCTTTGGTCATACAGCTCCCGAGGTTGAAGAGCTTTGGAGCAGAGGCTATGCTTCCTCCTATTACTACAACCGTAACCCTGAATTGAAGGCTGCAATCGACTACCTCCAGACAGGCTTCAACGGACGCTCCTTCTCCGACATCGCAAACTATCTCCTTTATTCCTTCGGTATTTCCGACCCCTTCATGTGTCTTGCCGACTTCGACTTCTATCAGGATGCTCGTAAGCGTATGTTTGCCGATTACCAAGACCGTGAAAAATGGAATAAGATGGCGGTTGCTAATATCGCCGGTGCAGGCTTCTTTGCTGCAGACCGCAGTATAAGAGATTACGCAGAAAACATCTGGAATCTCAAGCCTGTTCACCTTAAATAATGAAGGTTAATTTTTCAATAACCTCTAATTCCTCTCCTTCGGGTTGCCATGCCTTCCCGAAGGGGAGTGATTTTAAGGTTTCTATATCTGTGTCGGGCACATTGTGCGAGCATTTGTGGTTTTATATCGGCAACGACGATAGGGTAATCCTCAGTACAGAGGTTCCCTTCGACAATTCTCCCGATACAAACGGCTTTTTCGCCGAAATTAAATTGAATACAAGAGATTTGGACGACCGCGACGGTCTATACTTCTGCCACTTTGAATTTGTTTCAAACGGGAGAAGATATTTTGCTGCCTTCGATTCTAACGAAAATTGCTATCTTGCAGACCATTTCGTTAACGAAGCCCAAATCTTGGTATACGATGAAAAATATGCTTCCCCCGATTGGCTTTTCGGAGGAAATATTTATCAAATTTTTCCCGACCGCTTTGCCCGTGCAGGTAAGATAAATCTTCGCTCGGACGCGGTTTATGACGGAAATTGGGAAAACGGCATCCCCGAGCATCCTACAAAATGCGGAGAAGCCTTTCCTAATAATACTCATTTTGGCGGAAGCCTTTACGGAGTTATCTCCCGTTTGGACTATCTTGCATCCTTGGGCATAAACTGTATCTATCTCAATCCTATTTTCGAGGCATTTTCCAACCATAAGTACGATACTGCCGATTTTCTTAAGGTAGACCGTACCTTCGGCGGGGAAGAGGCCTTGAAGGAATTAATAGAGCAAGCCCATAAAAGAGGAATGAAAATCGTTCTTGACGGCGTTTTCAACCATGTAGGTAACGACAGCGTTTATTTCGATGCCTATGGCAAATTCGGAAACGGTGCCTGCAGTAATAAAAATTCGCCCTTCTATGAATGGTTTAAGTTCTATAAATACCCTGACGAATACGAAAGCTGGTGGGGAATAACCAACCTTCCCAAAATCATCCGCTGTGAAGGCTATATGCGCTTTATAACCGAGATAGTTATACCCAAATATATGAAATTGGGTATAGACGGCTGGCGCTTGGATGTTGTGGATGAGCTTGAAGGCGATTTTCTCGACCGAATCGTTAAGGTTATTAAAAGCTATAGGTCTGACGCTATCGTTATAGGTGAGGTTTGGGAGGATGCTTCCAATAAAATTGCATATAATGAGCGTAAGCGCTATTTCCGCGGAACCCAGCTGGATTCTGTAACAGATTATCCTGTTCGTAACGCGGTTATTGAATTTGTAAAATACGGTAACAGCCGTTTCCTTGTTGAAACGATTTCAACTCTTTACCGTCATTATCCTCCTCATAAGCTTGGTGCCTTGGTAAACTATCTTGGTTCCCATGATACCGAGCGTATTACAACAGTTTTGGGTGGAAAACCCGAAACCGATTATGAATATCCCCAGCTTGCAACGGCAAGACTTGCTCCCGATGAACGTGCAAGGACAAAGGAATTGCTTAAAAATGCTTACCTTTTGCTTGCTTCTCTCCCCGGCGTTCCCTGTATCTATTACGGAGATGAAATTGCCATGGAGGGCTACCGCGATCCGTTCAACCGACGTCCTTTCCCCGAAAGAGGTTTCGAGGACAGCTATTCCGATTTCTTCAAAAAGGTCAATCAAATCCGACTCAGCGAGCCTTTGTTTAAGGCAACCGAGCTTCAGATCAATGAGGAAACTCAGGGCGTAGTCAGATTAACCCGTATAAACGGCAATGAACGCCTTGTAGTTGTTGCGAATATGTCCGAAAATGACTATACCGCAGCGATACCGTCACATTGTGTCAACCTTTTGACAATGGAAGAATATAATAGCAAGGTATCAGTGCCTTCAAAAACAGTTGTTGCATTGAAGGTAAAAAGCTGATACAGATTTTCCTTGGCGAAAAAATTTACTGATAGGGATGAATTAATTTGAACAACCGTGAACTCTATCCTCTCTTTGAGAGCATTATCAAGGACTTTAACCTAAAGGGTGTATTAACAAGCATTTATTGTGTCAGCACAGGGAATATTAACGATACTTATGTTGCCACAACAGCCTTCGGCGATGGCGAAAGAGCCTATATTTTTCAGCGTGTAAACCATCATGTTTTCCGCGAGCCTGCTCTTATTGCCGAAAATGTATGTAAGGTAACCGACCATATCGAAGAAAAGCTTAAAGAAAATGGCGAAGCTGACATCCGCAGAAAGGTAATGCGCTATTACCGTAAAAATGATGGCTCCTATTATCACATAACCGAAGACGGCAACTATTGGCGCGTTCTGTCTTATGTGTATAATTCTGTAAGCATCAGTGAGGCGGATATACCTCACCTTCGTGCAACAGGCTTGGCTTTTGGCGAATTTCAGAATTTCCTTGCAGATTTCCCTGCAGATTCTCTTTATGAAAGTATTCCCGATTTCCATAATACCCAAAAGCGTTATGATGCATTGCGCCAGTCGGCAAAGGAAGATAAAGCAGGCAGACTTTGCGAGGTAAGAGAAGAATACGATTACCTTATGTCAATGGAGCCTCAGGCGACAATCCTTTGCAAGCTTAGCGACAATGGGGAATTGCCTCATCGTGTTGTGCATAATGACACAAAATGCAATAACGTAATGTTCGATGTTGAAACAGGGGAACACCTTGCTGTTATCGACCTTGATACAGTTATGCCCGGCTTGGTTGCCTATGATTTCGGCGATGCTGTTCGCTTTGCCGCAAATCCGGGCGGTGAGGATAATACCGATGTTTCCAAGGTTTATTTGGATCTTGATTATTATTCTGCCTTTACTGAGGGCTTTGTTACCAGCATTTGGGGCAAGGTTACCGATAAAGAAATTGAAACCTTACCTGACGGTGTTTTGGCTATTACCTTAGAGCTTGCTGCAAGATTTTTGAAGGATTACCTTGACGGAGATGTTTATTTCAAGTGTAAAATGCCCCGTCACAATCTTGTGAGAACAAAAGCTCAGATTGCTTTAGCAAAGGATATCCATGCCAAAATGCCCGAGCTACGCTCCCGTTTGATTGGTATATGTAATAGTTGCGACAAGTGATTTTTGTTCAAAACGCTGAAAATTGCGGTTAGAATTAAAAAAATCTTGACAAACACAACCAAATGTGTATAATTATTTAAGAAATGAATGACGTTGTTTTTTCTTAAACAACAGTTCATCGCGGAGGAATTAAGCGTGCTGTCCAATGCTCCCGCTAATGATATAACCGCTTCTGAGGAGGCATTAATAGCTTCCGCCAAAAGCGGGGACAATGCCGCTTTCGAAGCACTTGTAGATTCCTATAAGCGTGTAGTAGAATTTCATATAAAGCATTTTTCGCCTCCTCAATCTCTCTATGACGATTTATTTCAAGAGGGCTTGATCGGGCTAATGAAGGCTGTTCGAGGCTATGACGGCAAGTCTGCCTCCTTTGCGACCTTCGCTTCTCTCTGTGTTAAAAACAGCATCATAAGCGGCTTGCGAAAATATTCGGGTCAGGTTAAGCAAACTGTCAACCTGTCGGAAATATTTCCCGAAGATGAAACTGCCCCTTCCGCAGAAGAAGTTATTTTGGATGGCGTTCGCATCCAAATGCTTTACGATAAGGTGTACGAGGCTTTATCCCCTTATGAAAAGACGGTTTTCGAGATGTATCTTTCGGATATGACTTATGAAAGCATCGCCTTTGTTACAGGGAAAAGTGTTAAAAGCACTAATAATGCCATATTTCGCATCCGCAAAAAATTAAAGCAGATCGTTGGCAATTCTGCCGACCTGCATGATTCTGAAAAGTCCCTTTAAAAGGGCAAAATAAATCCAACCACAGAGGAGAACCACTCATGTACGAAGACAAGACACTCACCTGCAAAGATTGCGGTAACGAATTCGTTTTCAGCGCAGGCGAACAGGAATTCTACGCTGAACGCGGATTCCAGAACGAACCCCAGCGTTGCAAATCCTGCAGAGATGCAAGAAAGGCTGCTACCAGAGCACCTAAAGAAATGTTCACCGCAGTTTGCGCTGAATGCGGCGGCGAGGCAAAGATTCCTTTCCAGCCCTCCGATGACAGACCTGTATACTGCAGCGACTGCTTCGCAAAGAAGAGAAATTCGTAATCATTCCTGCGCTTTTTGCGCCTGATATAAGTATTACAAAATGCTCGTTACCCATTTTCGGGTAACGAGCCTCTTTTTATTTTTTAGTTCCCGCGGCGTACTCTATTCAAATCGAAAACGCTTCTCCGCGAGAGTTGTACCTTATCTATTATCTATTATCTATTATCTATTATCTATTATCTATTATCTATTATTTATCGTCTGCTTCCTGCTCCTCAATAACCTTCTCGGTGCTAAAAACCAATCTTGGGCAAAACGCCTTCTCAAATTTCACCCCGAGATAATCACCGTCAAGCTTAGCGAAGAAGCTTTCCAATTTCTTTCCGTTGTCACCCAATAAACCTACCAAGGTTTTGTAATTCAATGCAAGCTCGGTTCCGGGCGATTCACGGAAAATGCCGTAATAATTGCCGTCCTCGAAAAAGAACTTATAGCTTCTCGTATATGGCGTTTCCAAAAAGTCACAATCAATTACCAAAACAGGCACCCCGTCCTCATTTTCCGAAAACCTACCCTTTGCAGTAACGGCAAAAGGCTCTCCGTGAATGACAATCGTGTTTCTTTTTCGTTTGTCAAAGCCTATTTCTATCCGATGTACCTCGTCTGCCTCTGTAAATATTGCGGTCAAGCCGTCAGCGCTCTTTTCGAAGGCAACGCTTTCCAATCCCTTTGTATAATTTCCTTGAATCAGTTGAAGGAATAGGGGCGCGAACCCTGTTGATTGGCTGTTAGGGCAATCTGTATAAAATATCCTGCCGTGGATGCTATCAATATCCTTTTGTAAATTTCTTAAATCCCGAGTTGCTTCCAAAAAGCTTCTCGGCTCTTTTTTTGCCTTCAAAGCCTCCTTAAGGCTGTTAAGCCTTTCGTAATCCTTTTGGCTTTCGGGCAGACCTTCGGGAAACTCTCCTGCAAAATATTTGTTACAGATACCAAAAAAGTCATTCTGCTGGAACATATCATAATTACTGCAATTTGCAATAATCATAATACCGCTGTCCTTATATCCCAAAAGATTTTGCCCAAGCATACCGTTAAAAAGAAAGCTGTTTGTGTTCTTACCGCACCAAATCTGGAACCCGTAATCAAAATCACCGCATTCCTCGGGAACCGATATTTGCTTTTTGGTTGCAAGGTCGATATATTTAGGTGAAATCAACCTTTTTTTGTTCCAAACACCTCGGTTCATTACCAAAAGCCCAAGCTTTGCAATATCCTCACGTCGGATATAAAGGCCCCAACCGCCTTTTTCGATACCCAATGGGCATTTTTCCCAATAATAATCCTCAATTTCCAATTCCTTAAATAAGGTGGAATCCAAAAATTCGCTCAGGCTCATTTGGGTTACTTCGGTTATTATAGCCGAAAGCATATAGGTGTTAAGGCTGTTATAACGGAATTTTTTGCCGTTTTCGCCGTCTGTGTCGGAATTTAAAAATCCCTTAACCCAATCCTTTGTAACCATGGCCTCGCTTTCGTTAAAGGTAACCGAGGCTGTCATATTAAGCAAATGCTTTACCGTAAGATTGTTAAGGCGTATTTTCGCCATAGGCTGAGCCTTTTTGCCTATAATATCCAAAACCTTGTCATTAAGACGAAGCTTGCCCTTTGACACCAAAACACCGATAGCCAGCGAAACGATGCTTTTACATTCCGAAAATGTCGCCTTGGGATAACGTGAATCCTGATTACCGATATCGCCCTCAAAAAACACCTTGCCGTTCCTCATAAGCATAATGCTTTGAAGCCCAACCCTTTTGTTTTTTGCAAGCTCGTCTATAAAGCTAAAAACATGATTGCTTTCAATACCGCATTCCTCAGGTGAAGCACCTTCAAAATACATTTCGCATTTTGGTTCAAAAACAGGCTTGTGCTCTCTAAACTCAATAGGGGACACCATGCTTTTTGTTGTGTCAAGCACACCTCTTATTAAATTAAACGCCTTTGTTGTTCCCGAAATGTTCATCGAAACCGCCTCCATGCTTTATGATAACATAATTCTAACATATTTTTTATAGGAATAAAACAGCTTTTTGAAAAAATCACAAAAAATTGATAATTTCGATTAAGGTCAAAAATATATCGAAAAACGATAAAAAACTATTGACAAACGAAAATGGGTATGGTAATATGTGGCTGTAAAGTAAATAAACACATTGGAGGTTATCCATGCCGAAAATATCAAAAAATGCTTCAACCATAATTTCAATCCTATTTGCAAGCGGCTTTATAGTTTTTGTGGCTTTCTTCATAATAGCTTTGCCCTTTTGCTTTGACCGCTTTCCTGTATTTCAGCAGATTTATTCCTGGTTTGCCTATGATCCGGGCTTGATTAACAGTAAAATAATATTTTGGGTATGGGTCTATTCTCTTATGCTCATAGCAGAGGCGTGCTCTGTTGCCATATTGTTCCTTTTGTTTAGAGTAAGACACGGATTGGTGTTTACTCCCATAAGCGTTTCGCTGATTAGATTTGTTTCATGGGGATGTATGCTTGCTTCGGTTATAGGCATAGGTACATTATATTATTCCCATTTGTCGTTCCTTATTGGTATAGTTGCGCTTTTCCTTGGACTTTGCCTTCGCGTGGTAAAAAATGTTATTGAGGAAGCCACCGCAATAAAGGCAGAAAACGATTTCACCATTTAATTCGGGAGGTAAGATATGATAATTATTAATCTCGATGTTATGATGGCGAAACGGAAAATGTCCTTAAACGAGCTTTCCGAAAGGGTAGGGATAACCCTTGCAAACCTTTCTGTGTTAAAGAACAATAAGGCTAAAGCCATCCGCTTTTCAACTCTTGATGCTATCTGTAAGGCATTGCAATGCAATGTTGAGGATATTATCGAATACCGTGAGGAGGAATAATAATGACAGCTCAAATGCCCATAAATGAAACAGAAAAGCCTAAATATGCCGTTCATGACAGCGTTTTTGCTTGGCTTTGTATTCTTCTTGGTTATCTTTTCTGTCGGGCAATCCCCGTTTCCGATTCCCCTATGGGAATGTTCCTTGTGGTTCTTATTGCTGTAATCTCAACAATTGTTATTCTTGTAATAAAAAATGCCTTAAAATCCTATCTTTCCTTGATTTTTGCCATATCCTCAATCCTTTTTGCCTTTTCGCCCGTTATAACAGCCTCGGGCAGATATGAGGATATATCAATAAGCTTCCTTTCGGTTCTTGCATCAGTCTTTTGCTTTTCCTTCTTTGTTTATAAGGCGTCGGGAAATGGATTGGAAAAGGGCTTTTCGGATTTTGTAATGGTGGATTTTCTTGTGTCCGCCTTCAAATTCCCCTTGGAATCAATGGGCGCGGTGTTCAAAGCGATGTTCCCCAACAAAAGCAAGGGTACAAAGCGTGTTTTCAAGGTTATTATAGGTCTAGTTATCGGTCTTGTTCCTACGGTAATCATAGCCTCACTTCTTGAATATGATTCCGCCTTTAATCAAATAATGAACAAGATTTGGAATTATATCGAGAACATCAATGTTTTCTCTCATCTTGTATCCCTTTGGTTCGGCTGTATTATCGGTATGTATATTTTCGGGCTTGTGGCCTCTGCTTCTTCAAAATACGAGCCTAAAACCACGGTTGAATCCTGCCGTCAAAAGGCATCCAAGCTTCGTATACTTCCTCTCCTTACAGCCTTTGCCGCATTAATACCTCTTGTAGCGGTTTACAGCATCTTCTTTATTTCTCAAATAGACTATTATGTTTCTGCCTTCAAGGGTGTTCTTCCCGAGGGCATAAGCTACGCCGACTATGCAAGAGAGGGCTTTTTTGAGCTTTGCACAGTTTCGGGCATTAATATGGTTGTCCTTGTATTAATATCGGTTCTTACAAAAAGCGACCAAAAAATACAGAAAATCTTCCTTAAAATATCCTCGATTCTGCTTTCTCTCATAACCTTGGTTCTTATAACCACCGCAATGTCAAAAATGGTGCTGTATATCAAAACCTTTGGGCTTACACCTAAGCGTGTTCTTTCCTCTTGGTTTATGATTCTTCTTGCCTTGATTTTTGTTTTAATAATCATCAAGCAGATTTTCCCCGAAATCAAGCTTGTTGCTTCATCCTTTGCCGTTGGGTTTATAATGTTCCTCGGTCTTTCGCTTTCCAATTATATGGGTATCATAGCCGACTATAACGTTGACCGCTATATCCAAGGCAAAGCCGAAGCAATGGATGTAACCACCTTAAACGAAATGGGCGTTGCCGCTGTTCCTGCAATGGTGCGCCTAAAGGAATATTGGGACGCAAACCCCGATAAAACAAGTGATGTCCCCCGTAATTATCTGAATAATACTTTGGAATCATATAAAATGAAGCTTGAAACATCAGATTCTTTCACCGGATTTTCCATACCCAATCACCGCGCCAAATCTTCTTTAAGTTCCCGCGATTGACTTTAATCAAATCGTTACCTCTCCTTCGCGAGAAATGTAGTTTAAGAAAACCGTTTAATATTGTAGGGGAGGGGTTTACTATAACCCCAAAAGTCTTGCGACTTTCGGGGACCCCATGCTCCTCCCGAACTTCTTACACGTAACTTTTATTTCGAGTCTCCGAATCGCCCGTTACATCTCCAAATAAACGAAAGAGATAGGAAAAATCCTATCTCTTTTTGCTGTTAACTGTTATAACTAAATCTCACGCGAATACGCGCTTTCAATTTGAACAAAGTCAATCGTGGGAACTATAAAATATAAATCTGGCAGGGAACCCTTCTTCTTTTTGCATAAGAAATTGTATATTCTGTTCCCGAGGATTCTCCGTCCCAAAACGCAATAACCAAATCCGCATGGTCTACAATAAGCCTATCTCTGATAAGAGGTGCGCTTTTGCCGTATAATTCATAATTAGGGTAGAGAATAAGCTTTTTAATACCATGCTCGTCGGCATATTTTTCTGCCAGCGTGTCGATGCCGACAGCACCGCCCGAAATTATCAAATCGGTATCAGGCGGAATATATTTTCCAATTTCAGCCTCGGCAATGCTTCTCGACCCGATAATCGCAACCTTCATCAGACTTCATCCTCAATAATGCTTTCTTTTTTCATCTTATCTATAAAAACAGCGATGTCATTCTTCGCCGTTTCTCTGTCTATGTCATATTCCTTTGTTATTTCAGCTGCAATTTCGTCAACATTCTTTCCCGAATCGATAGCCTTCCAAATTAAAGCTCCCGTTTCGTTTAAGGTTATCATACCGCCGAGCGAATTTTCTCCCCCGAGCCTCATAACAATATAGCTTCCTGCAACCTGGCGCAGAACAAATCCTTCTTTAATTTTCATTCCAATCACCTCGTGTTTTCATTATAAATCTTCACATCCTATTTGTCAACAGCGAGAATCCCTTTCAACCATGGATTGATTGACAGTGTTTATGCGATCATGATATAATCTTAATAAAATAAGATAATAGGAGGAGTTTTTATGTCAAAGCAACCCAAAACTCCCAAAAGAAAACCAAAATACGGAATGCTTTCCTGCCAAAAATGGCTTCTTAAAAAGCTTTGGCAATGGGAGAAATCGATGGCTGTGGGCGCAATCGCCATAATCCCCACATCCGTAATAATCTATGCGCTAAACCTTTATACACCGTCTGTAATAATAAGCAAGCTCGAAACCTCGTCAACCTTCCAAAGCGTTGCCGTTACTGTTTTAATACTTTTGGCGGCTCAGCTTGTATTTTCTGTTATAAGAAATACGATTCATCAAAAGCAGGAAATGTCGGCAAGCTTTATAACCTACCGTATGGAGGGCGACCTTCAAAACGAAATCGCCGACAAGGATTTTTACCTACACTACGAAAAGGAATGCCAAGAGGCGCAAAACCGAGCATGGCAGGGTGCAAATAACTATAATGTCTGCCTTCCCGAGGAATTGGGAAATATGGCGGTTAATATAATCTGCTTTTTCCTTTTCGGCTCGGTTATTTCGGCTCTAAGCCCCATAGTCCTTCTTCTCCTTATCATAGGCTCCCTTGTTCATTTTTTGATGATGCGCTGGAAGCAAAACCGCGATTACCGCTATAACGAGGAGCATCACAAAATCCAAAAGAAAACCGCCTACACAGCCTATGATGCCCCCTTTAAGGATAATGCCAAGGACCTCCGCCTTTACAATTTCCATGGCTTTATAAGCCAAAGCTTTGAAACCCTTTTGAATGCCTTCAGAAAAAGCCGTGCGCGTTATCAAAATACCTTTACGGTTGTTGAAGCAACAAACTATATTATCGCTGCTCTCCGTGACGGTATCGCCTATGCCTTTCTTATAACAAAGGCGGTTTCGGGAGAAATCGGCTCTGCCGAATTTGTCCTCTATTTTTCTGCCATAAGCCAGATGTCGGAATTTCTCACAGGTCTTTTCGGCGGTGTGGGCTCAATGCGAGAAGGTGCATTGCGTATTTCCGACTACCGCGAATATTTTGAAATCAAAGGCAGGTTAAACCGTGGTAAAGGCATCGAAAAGCCCGAAAACCGCCCTGTTTCAATTGAATTTAAAAATGTCACCTATAAATACCCCCAAGGTGAGAAAAATGTTCTCGAAAACATAAGCTTTAAAATCAATGCAGGCGAAAAAATCGCTCTTGTAGGCTTAAACGGCGCAGGAAAAACCACTCTTACACGCTTAATGTGCGGTCTTATAATTCCCAATGAAGGTGAAATACTCATTGACGGTCATTCGGTTTTTGAATATAACCGCTCCGACCTTTATTCTCTTTTTGCCATAGTGCCTCAGGAATATACGATTTTGCCCTTGACGGTTGCCGAAAATGTAGCCCTGTGCGAATTTGAAGCCATCGACAAAGCCAAGCTTGACCATGCCTTGTCAACCGCAGGTATAATCGACCGAATCAACCGTCTGCCCAAGGGTATACATACCGAGCTTGACAAACGCTATAATGCCGAGGCGGCAGACCTTTCGGGCGGCGAAAAGCAGAGGTTGCTTCTTGCCCGTGCAATCTATCGCTCTGCCTCTGTACTTATACTTGACGAGCCCACGGCGGCTCTCGACCCCATTGCAGAGGACGAAATATATCGCAAATATAACGAAATATCCAACAACAGCACATCAATATTCATTTCTCACCGCCTTGCCTCAACCCGTTTTTGCGATAAAATCTATCTCCTCGACGGCTCCTGCCTTGCAGAATGCGGAACTCATGACGAGCTTATGGCAAAGCAGGAAAAATATAAAGAACTGTTTGACGTGCAAAGCCAATATTATAAAGAGGGAAGTGATGTAAATGAAGAAATATAAAAGAACTCTTAAGGAGGATATAGCCTTAATTGTAAAGGGCTATAAGCTCCTTTGGAAAATGTCCCCTGCCAATGTTATGTGGCGCTTTCTCTATTGCATCTCCTTTTATGTTTCCCCGTTTTTCTCTCTTTATATGTCCTCTCTCTTAATCAACGAAATAGTAGCAGGTGCATCCTTTGAAAGACTTTTAACTCTTTCGGTCATAACCGTTTCGGGAAACCTTTTTCTAAAGCTTCTCAGCCAAACGGTTATAGGAAGATTCGCCGTTGATTACGAGCAGGTTCAATGGTACCGTAACGAAAAAATGATGACCGATGCCGAAGCAAGAATGCAATACAAGCATCTTGAAGACCCCGAAATAGCCTTAATGGCAAGTAAAATACGCCATTATACCTATTACGGCTCAAACGGTATTATGCAATTGTATTGGTCTATCTGGTTTTTGACTCAAGGCGTTTTCAATCTCGTCACCTCTGTGGTGTTAACGGCATCAATGTTCACCATGTCAGCCCAAGGGGATTTCCAAGGCTTTCTCGCCTTTGCAAACAGCCCTGCTTCTGCTTTTGCAATTTTGGGAATGATAATCGTAAATGTGGTTGTTCAGGTGAAATGCTCTGCAAATAAGCGCGAAAAGCAAAAGGACGCCTGGAACGGCTTTTCGGTACATCAGGAGAAGGCATTCGACATGATGAGAAATACCGAGGACCTTCATGTTTTCGGCGCAAGAGAATTTATTTCCCGTAAAACCAAGAATGTTTTCCAACGTCCCAAATATATCTTTGAGCTTACAAAAATAAACACTCATTATTCTACAATAAGCATAATTTGGAATGTTATAATGAATCTTGGGCTGTTTATCTATATCGGCGCAAAGGCATATATCGGTGTGTTCGGTATAGGCAGCTTTGTTCTATATCACGGAACCGTGGGTAAATTTATCGAGGCTGTTTCTACCTTAGGCTCTCAAATCGGCGGTATACGTTATAATAACGATTATTTGAAGGAGCTTTTCGATTATATCGAGCTTCCTTCGGAAATGAACCGAGGCAGCCTTCCTGTTGAGAAAACAGATAAATACGAAATAGAATTTAAAAACGTTTCCTTCAAATATACAGGTGCCGAGGATTTCGCATTGAAAAATATCAATTTCAAATTCGCTCTCGGTGAACGCCTTGCATTTGTAGGAATGAACGGAAGCGGTAAAACCACATTTATCAAGCTTCTCTGCCGTTTGTATGAGCCCGATTCGGGTGAGATATTTTTAAACGGCATCAATATAAAGGACTATAATTACGAGGAATATCTTTCTTTGTTTTCTGTAGTTTTTCAGGATTTTGCCATATTCGCCTATGATGTTGCTTCCAATGTTTCGGCTTCTCATAACCCCGATAGGGAAAAGGTTATGGATTGCCTTGAAAGAGCAGGCTTGGGCGAAAAAATCAAAAGCCTGCCTAATGGTATCGACACCTATATAACAAGATATTATGATGACGAGGGCGTGGATTTTTCTAAGGGCGAATGCCAAAAAATCGCCATAGCCCGCGCATTGTATAAGGATGCTCCGTTTATAATCCTTGACGAGCCCACGGCGGCTCTCGACCCTCTTGCCGAGGCAGAAATATACGGTAAATTCAATGAAATCGTAAACGACCGTACCGCTGTTTATATATCCCACCGCCTTTCCTCCTGCAAATTCTGCGATAGGATTGTGGTTTTCCACGAAGGCGAGATCCTCCAAACAGGAAGCCACGATGCTCTCTTGAAGGATGAATCGGGGAAATATTCACAGCTTTGGCAGGCTCAGGCTCAATATTATACAGAATAAAGCTAAAAAACCATTGATTTTGTTGTTTTCTTTTGATATAATGCTATTGCTGATATTTTGCTTTTCGGCTATGTCAGCAACAGCAACTGTCAAAAAAGGATGATGAAAAGTGAAATATATCGTAATGTTGGGAGACGGAATGGCAGATTTGCCTCTCCCCGACTTTGATAATAAAACACCTCTTGAGGCGGCTGATAAGCCTGCAATGAATTTTCTTGCATCCAAGGGTATCAATGGCTTGGTAGAAACTGTTCCCGAGGGAATGGTTCCCGAAAGCGACACAGGCAACCTTTCTGTTATGGGCTATGACCCCCGCCTTTATTCAAAGGGACGTTCTCCCTTAGAGGCGGCAAGCATAGGCATAAAAATGGCTGATGACGAAACAGCCGTACGCGCAAATATCGTTTCCTTAGGCGGAGAGGGAAGCTATGAGGACCTTATCATGCTTGACCATTCTGCCGATGAGATTCCCACAGAGGAAGCAAGAATATTGATAAATGCCATCCAAGAAAAATTCGGCAGCGATATTCAAAAATTCTATTGCGGCGTAAGCTACCGTCATTGCCTTATTTGGAAGAATTGCCCTGAATTTAGGGATTTCTCCCGTCCTCACGATATAATCGGCAAAAGAATAGGGGATTATCTCCCTTACGGCGATTTGGGCGCACCTATGCTCAAATTAATGAAGGACTCCTATGAATTTCTCAACAATCATCCTTTAAATATCGATAGAGCAAGCCGCGGTTTGAAAAAAGCCAATTCTCTCTGGCTTTGGAGCCCGGGTAAAAAGCCCTCGCTTCCCGATTTCAAGGAAAAGACAGGCTTAAACGGCTCGGTTGTCTGCGCTGTTGACCTTATTAAGGGTATCGGCTTCTGTGCAGGAATGAGGGTTCCTCATGTTGAGGGTGCCACCGGCGCAATAGAAACCAATTTCCAAGGCAAGCGCGATGCCGCTATACAGGAATTAAAGAACGGCTCCGATTTCGTCTATATCCATGTTGAATCTCCCGACGAATGCGGTCATCAGGGCAAGGCTCAGGAAAAGATACGTTCAATCGAAAATATCGATAAATCCATCCTTTCGGGCTTGATTGATTATCTTAAATCAATCGGCGAATCTTATCGTATCCTTCTCCTGCCCGACCATCCTACTCCCGTTTCGGTCCGTACTCATACAAGAGCGCCCGTTCCTTTTGTAATCTACGATTCCGAAAACGAGGTAAACAGCGGAATAGACTGCTATTCCGAAGCAAACGCCGAAAAAAGCGGTGTTTATGTAGAAAGCGGAGAAAAGCTTATGGAAATGTATTTGGGAGGGAATAGATGAAGGCAATTGAATCCTTGGGATATGTAACTCCCCGTGATTATACACATTTTGTCCGCTTCAATATCCTTAAGGGTAAATATTACCGCGTTAAGGCTGTTGTGGGCATAATCGTGGCATTTATCGTATGCGCCCTTCTTGCAATAAACGGTGTTGTAAAGGGCGAAAAGAGCTATTTTATTTTGGCAGGCGCGGTTCTTCTTTGTATCTTTATGCTGTTTTATACCATAAACAATAACGTAAAGAACCATTGCAACCGCCAGCCAAAGGTTATCCGCGCACAACA
>JAZSFY010000081.1:0-3093 GCA_045532415.1 Eubacteriales bacterium
TCTTTTATGAAACGTTTTCTCAGCGTTCTTCTCTGCGTTATGATGCTTTTGACTGTGTCTGCCACAACTTTAAGCGTTCTTGCTGCAGATGTTGCTGCGCCCACTGACGTACCAAAGCTTTTAATTTACACCGATTCTGCCCCCAACCGTGACGCTTATGTTACCTGCACAATTAAATTTGTGGATAAAGAGGGAGGCACATTTGCTGATTTTGAGGACACAGGCTCCTCTATAAAAATCAGAGGTAACTCTACTGCAATCGGTGAAAAGAAGCCTTATAATATTAAGTTTTCTGCAAAAACCGATGTTCTCGGAATGGGCAAGGCAAAGAAATGGAGCCTTCTCTCCAACTGCTATGAAAAAACCCTTCTCCGTAACAAAACCGTTCTTGACTTCGCTGATAATACCAACCTTCAGTATACCAGCGACAGCGAATATATCGACCTTTACCTTAACGACAAATATCTCGGCAGCTATCAGATAACCGAGTCTGTTGAGGTTGGCTCCAGCCGAGTTGATATTGATACAACCGCAAACGAATTTCTTGTTGAACGTGATTTCCGTACTGACGACGAGCTTTTCCGTTTCAAAACATCTCGTTACGGTATCGATTTCAACATCAACGAGCCCGAGCTTGCTGATATAACAACCGAGCAGTCCAATTATCTTATTAAACTTTTCAATGATGCTGAAACAGCTCTTGCTTCCAAGAACTTCACCAATATTTCTAAATATTTCGATATCGATACAATGGTGGATTTCTATATCGTTAACGAATTTTTCAAAACAACCGACGTTCACCAAAGCTCCACCCGTGTTTATGTTCAAGACGGCATAATCCATGGCGGTCCTCTTTGGGACTTCGACCTTGCTTCGGGTAACATCAACCCCGATTTCAACAACTGGTATTGCAATGTTACCTCCACAGGTAACAGCTGGGAAGGCATTTATGCAGGCGCATATTACACCTTCGGTATCTGGTTCAATATGCTTATGAGCTGCAAGGAATTTAACGCATTGGTTGTTGCACGTTACGAGGAGCTTGCTCCCTATTTTGAAAACCTTTATAAGGATAACGAATTGGGAACAAACTATATCGACAGAATGCTCGCAGAATACGGCGACCATTTCAACCGTAACTACAGCCAAGCAGGCTGGAGCATCACCTATCCTTACAGTATCGCAGTTGACGGCTCCACACCTTATGAACGCTACGGCACCGAAAAGACCTATGCTGAGCATGTTGCTTATTACCGTTATTGGCTCAATCAGCGTCATGTATGGCTCTGTAACTATTTCGGTATTGAAGTAGATACCACCGTTCCCGAGCCTGAGGTTCCCGAGGTAGAAATTCCCGAGGGCACCGAAAACCTTGTTTCGGGTAAAGCGATTTATGAATATGTAGGCGGAACCTCTTGGCCTACCTATTATACCGACATGACCGACGGTAAGATTACCGAAAACTTCGATGTAAGCGACGGCGATTTTAGAGATGAAGAAACTCTTTGGTTCGGCTTTAATGCTAATCAGCTTGATGCAACCGGAGCTGCTTATGTTATTTATGACTTAGGTGAGGAATGTAATATTAACATGGCTCGAATCCATGTTGCCTTGGATAAGGTTTCGGGTAACGGTATCAATATGCCCAACTATCCTCAAATCCAGCTTTCCACCAATGGTAAGACCTACACAGCAGTTTACGATATTCCCCAAAGCGATACGACAAACGCAAGCGGAACCGCATGGTGGGCATTGGGAGATATTACAGAAACAGCCCGCTACGTAAAGATTTCTCTTATTCCTCAGCATTGGGCGTTTGTAGACGAAATCGAGGTTTACGGTACTCCTGTTAACGGCGGTTCTGAAGACATTGAACCCGAACCCGAACCCGATCCCGAACCCGATTACGGTATGGTAGGCGATATTAACGGTGACGGCAAAATCGTTGCTATTGACTATTTCATGCTTAAGCAGCGTATCTTTGATATGCTTAACACAAGCAACCTTCCTGAAGGCGTAGATTACCGTTCTGACTACAATCAAGACGGCAAAATCAACGCTACCGACTATTTGCTTCTTAAGAAGGATATTTTTGCAGGAAAGTTTAATTAATATCTTTCGATAATTAAAAACCTTTTTGGACCCGGCGTTATAAATGCCGGGTCTTTTTATGCTATAAAAAACGGGACACATTAATTTGTGCCCCGTTTAGAGTTCAATCTTACTTTATTTCCATTGCCCCATGGATTCGCGACGTTCTTGTTCTTTTCTTTCGGCATCATCCTTGATTCGTTGTTGCTGTTTTTGTTTTATATTTTTGATAAAAGGAGGTATAAGACCTGAAAGTATAATTGCGATATTTACGGCAATGCTCACTTCAAGGGGTCTCATAATACCCGAATAGAAATTGTCAACAAAAACAGATGCTGTAATGTAAAATGGTATACCTGCACAGAAAACAAATGCAGATCTAAAAAAGTCTTCTTTGTATTCTTGCGTTTTGTTATATGATTTGTTAAACAGCTTTGCAATTATATATAGATTCAGAAAGAAAAGATTGAAGCGTTCTTTAAGTAAAACTGCTATAATTGCATATACGACAGAACAAACAGCAAATATGATGGATGGAATAGAAAATTTTGTAATTGCTGCATTTTCTTTAAAAATGATGATTGGCAAAACGCTGAGAATCAAAACTGCAATTGCAAAAAACACATATTTTATTCTTTTATTACCACATTTTTTCATATAAATCTCCATTCTGCAGCTAAAGCGTCAAAATACTCGTGAATACGTTAGTATTCACTCCGTTTTTTCCTCGATTGCCCCAAAATTCTCTCGTCAAAAAATCTTTGACCTAAAAGAAAGAATTTTTGTGATAATTTTTGGATGTTTAGGATTTGCTTAACACACTCTAAAGACACATTACAACTCACGCGGATGAGCGATAACGATTTGAACCGAGTGCATCGCGGGAACCAAAAAGTTTTATCTCGCTTTTTCAAAAGCGAGCGCGGGAACTAAAAAAGTTTTGTTTTCAATTATAAATGCTTCCAATGCTTGCCTTTAATAACAACAGGGTGAAGTCGGAGG
>JAZSFY010000211.1:0-8553 GCA_045532415.1 Eubacteriales bacterium
GCAAAGAGCTTTTGAGAAGCAGTTGTTTGAAGCTCCAAGGTGACATTTTCAAGATTAGAGCCAGAAATCAAATTGGCATTTCCGTTAATTTCTACTGTTGCAGATTTACCCTACCGTTCATCTTAGCAACAGGCTGTGTAGCATCCTCAGATGCGAATGCAACTACCGAAGCAAAGCAAAATGCCAACGCTACGGCAAGCATTGTTAAAAACACTTTTTTAAACATTATATATCCTCCTTGAAATCACTGCAGAACAAAAAAGTCTACATATCTCCTGTTGCATTCTGCCACTAAAATTCGAATATTTCAAGGGTTTATTTCAAAAATATATATTTTTAGTCTTAATTTTTTATTAACAATTTGTTTTTAAAATATAAAGAAATGCATCGCCAAGGCATTGCAGATGCCTACGCCTATTCCTGCTATTACCTGAATCGGGGTATGACCGACAAACTCCTTTAATTTTTCATGAGGAAGCTTTTCCTCGTTGAAGGAATTGAAGGCTTTTACTATACGGTTTATAGTTTCCGCCTGCTTGCCTGTTTCAAGGCGAACGCCCATAGCATCATGACAAACTATAATCGCAAATACCGCGGTCACCGCAAACTCAAAGCTTCCAAAGCCGTAGGTCAAGGCAGATATTGCAGCAAGGGAGGATACAGTTGCAGAATGTCCGCTTGGCATACCTCCGTCACCGAAAAGACGGCTCATATCTATTTTTTTATTAATTATCGCGTATATTATCGTTTTCGCCACCTGAGCGACCATCCAAGAAGAAACCGCGGTAATAAGAAAACGATTTGTTAAAAGATCAAGAATATATTCCAAAAATCATATCCTCCGTCATTTTTTGACATCTCTACTTATTATAATACACGATTATTTCAGCATATACAATAGCAAAACACAATTTTAATTAAATTTTATCCAATCAGATGATTATTAACGGCTGATGCGATAGATATAGAATTTCGCCCGAATCTTGCCCGTATAGAATCCACCGTTCCCTCAAGAGAACGCATTTTTTCATATTTAAGCTCCCACGGAGCAGGAAAGAGCTTTTGCTGAGCAACACATTCACCTTCGCGAGAAAGCTTTTCGGCATGAACCGTAACCGAATACAGCTCTGTATTTGGGCGCATATTTGTTTTTATCAGCTCTAATGCCTTTTTGGAAATTTCGCTGTAAAGACATGAGGAATGAGAAAGAGGCGATTGGCGGTTTAAGGATGACAAATCAGGATAGCGCATGGTCACCGCAACGGTATTACAGCAAAGATTGTGCTTCCGAAGTCTTTCGGCAACCGACATAGAAAGATAGGTAACCGCAAAGGAGATATCCTCGGGAGTAACAAGATTTGCCCTAAAGGTCATTCCGTTACTAACAGATTTGGGCTCGGGCTCATAGCCCATCGGAGTGACCTCGGAAAAATCCCTGCCCATGGCAAAATCATGAAGCATACCGCCATTTTTACCCATAAGCGCCACAAGAGATTCCCGTTCAACAGAGGCAACATCACCAATAGTCCTTATTCCCGATTGGTTCAAAAGTCTTCCGCATGAGGGACCTACAAACAAAAGCGAGGTTATGGGCAGATGCCAAATAACCGAAGCGAAATTCTCGGGCGGTATCACCGTTGTTCCGTCGGGCTTATTCATGTCGCTTCCAAGCTTGGCGAACACCTTGTTAAAGGACACTCCAACCGACAAGGTTATGCCCAACTCTTTCTTCACTCTATGGCGTATAGAATCGGCTATTTCCCTTCCATTACCAAAAAGCTTTAGAGAGCCTGTTACATCAAGCCAGCTTTCATCTATACCAAATGGCTCTACAAGGTCGGTATAATCATAAAAAATACGGTTCATTTTTTCGGACATTTCACCGTAAAGACCGTATGTCGGCCGTACACAAAGGAGATTAGGACATTTTTGCTTTGCCGACCACAAGGTTTCGGCAGTTTTTACGCCGTATTTTTTGGCAAGACCGTTTTTTGCAAGAACTATTCCATGCCTATCCTCTACACTACCGCAAACCGCCATAGGCACAGAAGCATATTCGGGATGCAATGAAGTTTCGCAGGATGCAAAAAAGGAATCGGCATCACAATGGAGAATCGTTCTGTATTTATTGTTACATGATATTTTTTGATTTTCATTATGAAAATTGGAATTTTTCATTAATTTGGACCCATCGGGATGCCCCATATACATTCTTATCACCTTCCGTTACACATTTTATCATCCGAACGTTTGTTTGTCAAGAACAAATGTTTGGAAATACGTGTAAAAAAACAGACCGAGAGAAACGAAGTTATTTTTCGCGAAATTCGAGCGTCGCCCTACAAAAGTAGGGCAGTCGAAGGATTTCGTGAAAGTGCTTGAAAATACAATGAAATTTAATACCTTAAAAAAATAAGATATGCTTCCGTTTTTAATTAAAGAAGCATATCTCTTTTTGTTATTTTCTTTCAAGCACGTAAAGGACGAGTTTGTCATCGGTCTGAAAACAGACCTGTGGGAACAGGTCTGTTAAATTAATTATTCTTCTTTGTTTTCCTTATTGCCAAATTCGTCAATAGATTTACTTACCTTATGCTCAATAGGTGTCCATTCAACCTTTTTGAAGAAAGCGACAATTGCAATAGGAATATATGTAAGCATGAATATGGGGAATGTGAACAGATATTTAATCGCCTTATTACGAGGGCAATCAATAACATCCCATTCGGTTACCAAGGTGATAAAGCCCACAACGAACATTAACATATAAATTATGAATGAGAAATAGAACAAGGGGGCAACCATACGCAGCAAAAGCTCAATCTGGAAATTGCGCATGAACTTTTCGATATAGGTAACAAAATTATACGCGCATTCGCTGACAGCACAAATTATAGAAAGCAAAGTAAACGCCAACGCAGGGAAGATTGTCATAAGCATATCGTAGCAGGCGAATTTTCCGCTAATCATACCCTTGAAAAGCTTATTGGCGTAATTGGCAAAAACCTGATAGAAGCCCTTTGACCAACGCAAGCGCTGGTTCCAAGATTGCTTAAATGTTTCGGGCTGTTCGTCATAAACGATAGAGCCTGCGCTATAACCGATTTCCTCACCGCGTATTGCCATGTCAACAGAAAACTCGATATCTTCTGTCAAAAGGTGATATTTCCAGCCATTATTTGACTCGATAATTTCACGGCTTACACAGAAGCCTGTACCCGAAATCGCGCAAGATGTACCAAGGCGCATTCTTGCATTATTAAGATACTTTGCCTCGCGGAGGAACCAAAGAGAATAGCCTGCGGTTATCCAGTTGGTGCCGTAATTCTTGGAATTACGGTAACTGGTTAAGGCTTTATATCCGCGATTAAAGTTAACATTCATTTCTTTAACGAAATTAGGGTCAACAACGTTATCTGCGTCAAAAACTATATATGCATCGCAATCGTCGTTTTCTGCAAGAAGCTTTTTGAACAGGAAATCCAATGCATAGCCCTTACCCACAAGCTCCTTATTGTTTCTTTCAAGGACAATTGCGCCATGCTCTCTGCCTACGCCGGCAGTATTATCGGTACAGTTGTCGGCTATCAAGAAAATCTTAATAAGCTCCTTAGGATAATTCTGACGATTAATACTTTCAAGCAAATGACCGATAACGTTAGCTTCGTTACGAGCACTTATGACAATGCCGAATTTGTTCTGTTTATCACTTTTAATCGGCTTTGATTTGTCTTTTCCAATCAAAACCCAGAATATATAGAAAAACTGATACAAATAGCAAAGCACAAATGCACAGGTCAAAAACACATTACATATTGTAAAAATATCTTTTACATCCACGGTTGTCATAACCTCCCGTTGGCATAAAATTTCATTTTATCTTCCTGTAATTATACACTATTCAAATCAAAATGTCAATATGATAATGAAGACCGTAAAATTGAAAAAGGATGCAAAATAAATCTGCATCCTTTTGTTAATTATTAATTACAATCTAGAAGCGATAGCTTCCAAAAATTCAAGAGTATTGACCTGAGTTTTATTTTCAAGAGTAGAAATAAGATAGAGGTCCTTGGTCATAACGCCGCTTTCGATTGTATCGATAGTTGCCTTTTCCAATCTTTCGGCAAAGTCAACAAGCTCGGGAAGCTCGTCCAATTCACCGCGCTTTTTCAAAGCGCCTGTCCATGCAAAAATAGTTGCAACAGGATTGATTCTTGCGGGAACGCCCTTAAGATAATCGTAATAATGGCGCTGAACGGTACCGTGTGCCGCTTCATATTCATAATATCCGTCGGGAGATACAAGAACACTTGTCATCATAGCGAGAGAGCCGTAAGCATTTGAAACCATATCGCTCATTACGTCGCCGTCATAGTTCTTACAAGCCCAGATAAAACCGCCCTCGGAACGGATAACACGGGCAACAGCATCGTCAATAAGAGTATAGAAATATTCGATTCCTGCTTCTTCAAAGCGAGCCTTATATTCTGCCTCAAAGATCTCAGCAAAAATATCCTTGAAATTGTGGTCGTACTTCTTGGAAATAGTGTCCTTTGTAGCAAACCAAAGATCCATTTTCGCATCAAGCGCATAGTCGAAACAGCTTCTTGCAAAGCTTTGGATGCTCTTATCAATATTGTGAACACCTTGAATAATACCGTCGGTTTTAAAATCGTGAATCAATGCTCTTGTTTCGGTTCCGTCAGGTGCAGTTACAACTAATTCCGCCTTGCAACCACCGTCAACCTTCAATTCGGTCGCCTTATAAATATCACCGTATGCATGACGTGCAATTGTAATAGGCTTTGCCCATTTTTGCACATAAGGAGAAATACCCTTTACGATAATGGGAGTACGGAAAACTGTACCGTCAAGAATCGCACGGATTGTACCGTTGGGAGATTTCCACATTTCTTTCAAATTATATTCTGTCATTCTTGCGGCATTAGGTGTAATAGTAGCGCACTTTACAGCAACACCGTATTTCTTTGTAGCATTGGCAGAATCTATGGTAACCTGGTCATCGGTTTCGTTACGGTATTCAAGGCCAAGGTCATAATATTCGGTTTTCAAATCAATGTAAGGATAAAGAAGGACGTCTTTTATCTGTTTCCAGACGATTCTTGTCATTTCGTCTCCGTCCATTTCGACGAGAGGCGTTTTCATTAAAATCTTTGACATTTTTATTCTCCTTTTGTATATTCAAGCAAGCCGCCTGCAAGAATAATATCTCTGTCACGGTCGGAAAGAGAAGAAACGAGCTTGATTTCCTTGCCGTTTACATTCATAACAACTTCTCTGCCCTCTTTAATGCAGGAACGGATATCAGAAAGAACAAGTTTATCACCCAACGCGATTGCATCGTAATCCTCGCCGTTTGCAAAGGTAAGAGGAAGGATGCCTGCGTTAACAAGGTTAGCCGCATGGATTCTCGCAAAACTCTTTGCGATAACAGCCTTAACACCAAGATAGAGAGGAACCAAAGCCGCGTGCTCACGGGAGGAGCCCTGACCGTAGTTTTCGCCGCCGATGATTATACCGCCGTTCTTTTCCTTTGCACGTGCAGGAAATTCTTCGTCGCAAACCTCAAAGCAGAAATTGGAAAGATAAGGAATATTGGAACGGTAGGGCAATATCTTTGCACCTGCAGGCATAATATGGTCTGTGGTGATATTGTCGCCAACCTTAAGAATACATTCGCAATCAATATTGTCAGCCAAAGGTCTGCTTTCGGGGAAGGGCTTAATGTTGGGACCGCGCTTTACTTCAACATTTACTGCATCCTCAACAGAAGCAGGACGAATAATCATATTATCGTTAACATTAAAGCGGATAGGCATTTTAAATTCAGGCATTTCGCCGAGAGTACGAGGATCGGTAAGAACACCTGTCAAAGCGGAGATTGCCGCTGTTTCAGGGCTTACAAGGTAAACCTGACCGTCCTTGGTACCGCTGCGTCCCAAGAAGTTACGGTTAAAGGTACGCAAGGAAACACCTGCGGACTGAGGAGATTGACCCATACCGATACAGGGACCGCAAGCGCTCTCTAAAATTCTTGCGCCTGCCTCGATCATCCAAGAAAGAGCACCGCATTCTGCAAGCATATTATAAACCTGCTTACTGCCGGGAGCGATAGAAAGGCTTACGTCATCATGAACGGTCTTACCCTTAAGAATATGTGCAACCTTCATCAAGTCAACAAAGGAGGAGTTGGTACAAGAGCCGATACAAACCTGGTCCACCTTAATTGCGCCAATTTCCTCAATAGACTTAACATTGTCGGGGCTGTGAGGACAAGCAGCAGCAGGAACGAGAGAAGAAAGGTCGATATCGATAACAAGGTCATAAACCGCATCATCGTCAGCCTTCAATTCAACATAGCACTCCTCTCTGCCTTGAGCTGCAAGGAAAAGACGAGTATTTTCATCAGAGGGGAACACAGAGGTAGATGCGCCCAATTCGGCACCCATGTTTGTAATAGTACCTCTTTCGGGAACAGAAAGTGTTTTAACACCCTCTCCGCCATATTCGATAATTCTGCCTACGCCGCCCTTAACGCTCAAGCGACGGAGAACCTCGAGGATAACGTCCTTTGCGGAAACCCAATCGTTAAGCTTGCCGGTAAGGTTAACACGAACCATTTCGGGCATTGTAATATGATATGCACCGCCGCCCATTGCAACAGCAACGTCAAGACCGCCTGCACCGAAAGCGAGCATACCCAAGCCGCCGCCTGTGGGAGTATGAGAGTCGGAGCCGATTAAGGTCTTACCGGGGGCACCGAAGCGTTCAAGGTGAACCTGATGGCAGATACCGTTACCGGGACGGGAGAACTGCAAGCCGTATTTTTTAGCGCAGGTACGGATATACAAATGGTCGTCGGCGTTCATAAAGCCGTTTTGGAGAGTATTGTGGTCGATGTAAGCAACCGAAAGCTCGGTTTTTACACGGGGAATGCCCATTGCTTCAAATTCAAGATATGCCATTGTACCTGTGGCGTCCTGAGTGAGAGTCTGGTCGATTCTCAAGCCAATGGGAGTTCCTTTTATCATTTCGCCTTCAACAAGGTGAGCTTTAATTATTTTTTGAGCGATTGTCAGTCCGGACATCTTAATAATTTTCCTTTCTGTCTTTAAGTTCAATATAGGGAAGGCTTCCGTGGAAGGGACGGTATGCAGGGCGCATTATGCGCTTGCCTGTAAGAAGCTCCTCCATGCGGTGAGCACACCAACCCGAAAGACGGGCGATTGCAAACAAAGGAGTAAACAATTCCTTAGGTATGCCGAGCATACGGTAGATAAGGCCGGAATAAAGGTCAACATTAGCGCAAATCGCGTTGCCATCCTTCATCTTATTCTGAAGCAAGCCGGGAGCGAGATGCTCAACAGCATGGAGAAGCTCGAAATCCTCTCTCATTCCGAAACTATCGCAATGGTCCTCAGCAGCCTCACGAAGAATTGTTGCGCGAGGGTCGCTTAATGTGTAAACCGCGTGACCTACACCGTAAATCTTTCCGCTTCTGTCGCCTGCTTCGCGGTCAAGAAGTTTTTGGAGGTAATTACGGATTTCCTCATAGTCCTTATAGTCCTTGATATTTTCCTTCATATCATCAAGCATCTTGACAACCTTGATGTTTGCACCGCCATGCAAGGGGCCCTTTAATGCACCGATGCCTGCGGCAACAGCGGAAAATGTATCGGTACCGGAAGAAGTAAGAGTACGGCAGGCAAAGGTAGAATTGTTACCGCCGCCATGCTCTGCATGAAGTATCAAGCATTTATCGAGAAGTCTTGCTTCCTCATGAGTAAACTTTCTGTCGTTACGAAGCATCGAAAGAATATTTTCTGCCATTCCCTGTCCGGGGATAGGAGAATGAAGGAAAAAGCTTTCATTATCATAATAACGCTTCTTCACCTGATATGCCGCTGTCATTATCATAGGCATACGGGCAATTATCATCAAGGATTGACGAAGAACATTATCGATAGAAGTATCATCAGGATTTTCATCATAGCTGTAAAGAGCCAATACACTGCGAGCAAGCTTGTTCATAATATCGGGGCTTGGCGCACGCATTATCATATCCTCGATAAAGCCCATGGGAGGATCGCTGAATTCATCCATTACGGTTTGGTAGAAATCAAGCTCCTTTTGTGTAGGAAGGGAGCCGAGCAAAAGAAGCCAAGACGCCTCGGCATAGCCAAAGCTGTCGTTTTTATCGGTTGCGGCAATAATATCGTTAACATTGATTCCGCGATAGAAAAGCTCGCCCTCACAGGGAACGCGCTCATATTCATTAATAACATAACCGTGAACGTTACTCACACGGGTTATTCCTGCCAATACACCTGTACCGTCGGAGTTACGCAATCCGCGTTTTACATTATATTTAGCATAAAGCTCATTATCAAAAACAGTATGCTGACTTAAATTACCGGCAAGCTGTTCGATGCTTAGTTTTTCGGACATGGTTTTAGATCCTTTCATAGGAGAATACTATTTTAGGACATATTATAGCAACACCAAAGCCTAATGTCAACGAGAAATTGC
>JAZSFY010000366.1:0-2583 GCA_045532415.1 Eubacteriales bacterium
AAGAAAAATACTGTATAATTTATCTAATTTATCGATAACACCGCAGGAATATGCGGTTATATCAGACATTTCGGATTTTTTATAATCATCCTTAAGAAACGGATTATTGGGGAAATAAAGATTATAAACATCCTTTAAATATCCGTTTTCCAAATAAGGCTCTCCTGCCAAACGAAGGAAGGAGGAATATATCTGCTGTTCCGAAAAAACGTTACCTACAATAATTTTTTCGCAGGTATATTTTTCGGTTTCCTGAGTATTATCATAAAGATTAAAATACGAGTCAAATTCCTTATTCATACATACAACAGCACAATAGCTGTCATACTGGGAAACATCCTCGGTTTTCTCTATAAATCCGCCCAAAGAGCCAAAGCCTGTACCTTCAAACACAAAATCGATAGATAGAGGATTATTTTCGATTATATTACGGTGTTTGAAATAAGCTCTCTTATAGGTTATTTCAATTTCAGAGCCGAAGGCTTTTGCCTGAGAAACAGCAAAATCAACAGCAGAGGATATTTTTTGATGATATGCGTCCGCTGCTGCATCTCCTGTTTCTCCTTCAAAATTGCTTTCCGAATCGGACATAAAAACCTCTACAACAAGGACCTTGCCCTTTAGCTTGGACATAGAGCCCAAACCCGATAAAGGAAATTTATCGGTAACAAATTCTTGTATAGGAGTGTTGGAAAAATATATTCCCTTTTCCAATTTCCATTCCTTACCGACAAGAACAGTTTTCAATAAAAGTGATTTTCCCGAAAGAGTTTTACACTTTATAAGCTTGATATCCTGTTCCTCTGTATTGATTACCGAAATTGTCTTTTCGTCAATAAAATCGCTATAACCGATACCGCCGTGATAAAGGACATTTGTCACACCGTCTTTATCAGAAACCGACGGAAGTTTCTCCAAGGGATAGGACAGGAAAAATTCCTTTTCCTTCTCGGTGAGATAAACAGAATTAATAAGTGATTCTATTTCCGAAAAAGCATAATATTTGCTATCCTTGGAAAGAGGAAAATACTCTGCCTTTGATTTTGCTTCATCAGAGCAAAGAGAATTACACATGAAAATCTCGGTAATTTCCCTATCCTTTTTGATTAAAGCGGTGGCATCCTCCAAGGACAACACCATTTCTTCTTCGGATATCTCGCCGGTTTCCTCCGACTTGGACGAAACAGATTCCTCCGAGGATTCCACAGAATATTCCTCGGAAGGCTCAATCCATATTTCTTCTTCATCTGAGCAGGAAACGCCGCACAAAGAAACACCAAGGACAAGAAGCAATAATATTAAATTCGTGAAGGTTGATTTAATATATTTCATATCATTATGATTATAGCAGACAAAGCACAGGATATCAATAGAAAATTGTTCTAAAAAATAATATTCTCGCGAACTGTGCGGTTTAAAATAACCTTATCACCGAAAAATGCAACAACATAAGAGGGATTTAGATAATCATTACCTGCGGCAGGAAGCTCTACACGAAGGTTGATTCCCTTTTCGGTCTTTTCGGCAGAAACAAATTTCACCATAGGAGCGATATCAACGATTTTATCGCCTTTTTTAGAACGCTTTGTAACCGGCATTTCGCCGTTAACCGCCTTTTCAAAATCCTCTCCCGAAAGCTGTGTTTCAAGCTCAAGACGCCAAATCGCCGTTTTGCTCAACGGCTTTTTATCCAAGACCGATACTTCAATAATATCCATACCCTTAAAGGCAGAAGCAACAAGCGCATTTTTGATTACTTCTACGTCCATTTCCTCCGAAAGCCTGAACTCAAAAAGCTCTCTTTCTCCCTCTTGGTATATAGAAAGGGGGAGAACTATGTTCAAGCGGGGATGAGGATTAAAGCCCTCGCTATATGCAATGGGCAATCCGCTTCTTACAAGCATACGGTGAATAGCACGCTGGAGGTCAAGGTGAGAAATATATTGCAAGGGACCTAATTTAGAGAAGCAAACCAATATATCAGCCATTAGCTTTCGCTCCTTTCGTTACAAACACATTTTCCGTCACAAAGGCTTGCTGCACCGCAGCCCGAGCATTTTGTACGGCAGTCGGGTGTTGTTTCTGCATTCAAAGCCTTTTGATATTCACGCTTCATAAAGGATTTTGTTACGCCGATGTCAATAAAATCCCAAGGCAGTATTTCGTCAATACCAAATCGACGGTTTGCATAGAAGGACGGGTCGATTCCGCAGGCATCAAAAACAGATACCCAATTTTCATAGCTGAAATGCTCGTCCCAGCCGTCAAGCATCATATTACGGTTATATGCTTCAAGCAATGCCTTGCCCAAGCGTCTGTCGCCTCTTGCGAAAACAGCCTCAATACGGGAAACACGGGCATCATGGTATTTATAGGAAATCTTTCTGGTTTTGATTTCGGATTTAAGAAGCTGTTGCTTTCTTTCCAATTCCTCCATTGTGTCCTGAGGCTCCCATTGGAAGGGCGTAAAGGGCTTGGGAACAAAGCAGGAAACGCTTATTGTAACAGTTACACCTCTGCCGAAACGCTTTTTGGAATAGAAGGTATTTACAATATTCTGTCCCAAATCGGCAATTCCCTTTA
>JAZSFY010000195.1:0-4020 GCA_045532415.1 Eubacteriales bacterium
AGCTGTTTACAAGAGTAGGCGCATCTGATGACTTAGCATCGGGCCAATCAACATTTATGCTTGAAATGACCGAGGTAGCATACATTCTTGAAAACGCAACAAAAAAGAGCTTTATCATCTATGATGAGATAGGCAGAGGCACATCAACCTATGACGGTATGAGCATTGCAAGAGCCGTTGTAGAATATACTGCCAAGAAAATCGGCGCAAAAACCCTTTTTGCAACGCACTATCACGAGCTTACCGAGCTCGAAGGCGAAACAGAAGGCGTTGTAAACTATAATATCGCCGCGAAAAAGCGTGGTAATGACGTGGTTTTCCTTCGTAAAATAGTAAAGGGCGCCGCTGACGACAGCTATGGTATCGAGGTTGCTCACCTTGCAGGTGTGCCCGATTCGGTTGTAAACCGTGCAAAGCAGGTTTTGGCAGAGCTTTTGGAAAATTCCTCGGCGCCTGTTGTTAAATCAAAAAAGCAGGATGACGGTAACATAAGCTTTGAATCAATCTGCGAGGAAAGAGTTATCGAAAGATTAAGAACTCTTGATATAAATACCTTAACCCCCTATGAAGCTATTACAATTCTGTATGAGCTTAAAAAGGAGCTAGACTAATTGGGAATTATTAATATTCTGGATGCACAAACGGCAAACCTTATTGCCGCAGGCGAGGTTGTCGAAAGACCTGCATCCGCAGCAAAGGAATTAATTGAAAATTCAATAGATGCAGGGGCAAGGAATATTACTCTTGAAATCAAAAACGGAGGCAGAAGCCTTTTGCGCGTAACCGATGACGGATGCGGCTTTTTGCGTGAGGATATTCCCAAGGCTTTGCTTCGCCATGCTACAAGCAAAATTTCCTGCGGTGATGATATTAACGGAATCCGTTCTCTCGGCTTCCGCGGTGAAGCCTTGGCGGCAATAGGCTCGGTTTCAAGGCTGACTATTGTTACCAAGCACCGTAGCGAGGAAATGGGCACAAGGCTTACATCCGACGAAAACGGAATTGTTATGGTAGATACAGGATGTCCCGACGGAACCACGGTTTCCATGTGTGATATTTTTTATAATACTCCTGCAAGACAGAAGTTTTTGAAACGGGACGGAACCGAAGGTGCGGCTTGTATCGGTGTTGCCGAAAAAATGGCGCTTTCTCATCCCGAAATATCCTTTGCCGTTATAAGCGACGGCGAAAGAAAATTTATCACATCAGGTGACGGCAAGCTTTATTCTGCTATATATTCGGTTTTCGGACGTGAGTTTGCAAAAAGCCTTGTTGAGGTTGATTATGAAATAAACGGTGTCCGCGCGGCTGGGTATATAACTCTGCCCGATGCAGTCCGCGGAAGCCGTAATATGCAAAACGTTTTCATAAACGGCAGATATGTTAAAAGCAAAACTGCTCAGGCTGCTATCGAAGAAGCCTTCCGTTCGTTTATCCCCAGAGGTAAATATCCCGGATGTGTTTTGTTTATAACCCTAAACCCCGAATTAACCGATGTTAACGTTCATCCTGCAAAAACCGAAATTAAGTTTGCAAGCGAAAAGGATGTTTTCCGCGCAGTATATTATGCGGCGAAAAATGCTCTTGAGGCAGAGCCCGAGGACAAGCCCTTGGGGGAAACAATTGAGAAAACCACCCAAACCGTTATTCAAGAGGAAACTCCTATTTTTGATACAGCAAGCTTAAAATCCGAGGAACTTTCGGTTCCTCAGCAAAAGCAGGAACCTGTTTTACGAGAAGTAAACTTTTTCCCTAAGGATGAACCCAAATTTGTTCCTGCTCAAAAATCGGCAAACGCCTTTAAAGCAGATATCGGCGAGGACGACCTTATCCCAAGTGAATCTACCTTTGTTTTCAAGGACAGCCTTGAAAAGAGTGAGGTTCAAGAGGCAAAGGAAGAAATACAAACAGTTATCGCACCATTAGAGCCTGCATGGCGAATGATAGGTCAGGCGTACGATTCCTATATTTTTGTTGAAACCGAGGAAAACGTTCTTATAATCGATAAGCACGCCGCCCACGAAAGAATACTTTATGAAAAGCTTGCAAAAAGCAAGGAGCTTCATGTTCAGGAGCTTTTGGCAGGTGTTCCTGCTGTTGTAGGCAGGGAAAACTCGGCGATACTTCTTGATAATGCCGATTTTCTTGAGGAAAAGGGCTTTAAAATCGAGGATTTCGGAGAGGGGAGCATAATCGTTCGTACAGTTCCCTCTACATTAGGTAATCTAAAGGGGCTTTCCTCAATTCTTGAGGATTTTGCAAAAGCGCTTTCCGAGGGAAACAGCCTTTCCTTCGAGGAACGTTGCGACAGAGCGTTATACACCGTTGCCTGCAAGGCGGCATTAAAGGCAGGCATTAAAAATCGTCCTGAGGATGACGAAAACGTTGTAAAAATGCTTTCCGAGAATCCTTCCTTGCGTTATTGCCCTCACGGCAGACCCTTTATAAAAAAGCTTCCCAAACGGGAAATAGAAAAATATTTTGATAGGTAATTTTTATGAGCTTTACAATACATAAAACCTGCGGTACAGCCCGTACAGGTACATTTAAAACAGTTCACGGCGATATTCAAACTCCCGTTTTCATGAATGTAGGCACCTCTGCTGCCATTAAGGGCGGTATTTCCACAGGCGATTTGAAAAATATTGCTTGTCAGGTGGAGCTTTCCAATACATACCACCTTCATGTCCGTCCCGGCGAGGATGTTATCTATAAGCTTGGCGGTATTCATAAGTTTTTTAACTGGGACAAGCCTGTTCTTACCGACTCGGGCGGATTTCAGGTGTTCTCTCTTGCACAGCTTCGCAACATAACCGAAGAAGGGGTAACCTTCCAATCACACATGGACGGCGCAAAAATATTCATGAGCCCCGAGGTTAGTATGCAGATTCAATCCAAGCTTGCCTCTACTATCGCAATGGCTTTTGACGAATGCCCTTCCTCTGTTGCCGACAGAAATTATATGAACCGTTCGGTTGACCGTACAACCCGTTGGCTTCACCGCTGTGTTGCCGAAATGGAAAGATTAAATTCTCTCCCCGAAACAATCAACCCTCACCAAATGCTTTTCGGTATCGGTCAGGGCGGTATTTACGACGATATCCGTGTACGTCATTTAAAGGAAATCACCCAGCTCGATCTTCCCGGTTATGCCTTGGGCGGTCTTGCTGTTGGCGAAACAGCCGATGAAATGTACCGTGTTATCGAGGTTTGCGAGCCTCACCTCCCTCAGAATAAGCCTCGTTACCTTATGGGCGTTGGTACTCCCGTTAATATTCTTGAAGCGGTTGACAGAGGTATCGACTTTTTCGATTGCGTTATGCCTTCCCGTAATGCCCGTCACGGTAATTTGTTCACAAGCCAGGGCTTGATGAACCTTAACAACCAAAAATATATGCTGGATTCCCGTCCCATTGATGAAAACTGCGATTGCCCTGTTTGTAAGACCTACACAAGAGCATACATCCGCCACCTTTTCAAGGCGAGAGAGCTTCTCGGTATGCGCCTTTGTGTTATTCATAACCTTTATTTCTATAATAAGCTTATGGAAAAAATCCGTAATGCAATTATGGAGGGCAATTGGAAACAATTTAAAGAAGAACAGGTTTATATGCTTGGTAAGAGAGCTGAATGATGAAAAATATAACTCTTGAAGAAATTATAAAAAGAAAAATTGCTTTTATCGAAGGTCATCCCGACAAGGAATTAAGGGATGTGGACCAAGGCTATCTTTTGGGATTTAAGGAAATGCTTTCGGACATGGAAATGTCGGAAACAGAATTTGCCGAAAAGTACAAAAAGGCGATCGGGAATCACAACCAACAGATAGATTCTGTTTTTGCAGGCGATTTAAAAATCCCCGATTTTGGCAAGGTAAGCGGTTATAACAACGCAGTTTTAGAGATTCTCTCCCTCCTTGATACCAAATATATGTTTGAATAATTAAAAGAAGGTTGCTTTTGCAACCTTCTTTTGTTATATAGCTATGATTAAATCATAAAATCATTGTCATTTTTTCTT
>JAZSFY010000144.1:0-14605 GCA_045532415.1 Eubacteriales bacterium
GTATTATGGTAAAGATACATCATAATAAAGGAGGTTAAAAATTCTTCCTTTACTGTTGCGTTACCTAAAGCGCAGGTTGCGGTTATGATTGTAGAAACAAACTGACGCTTGGATTCGCTTGCTGTTTGAAGTGTTTTGGGAACCGAAATAACCCTTGCGCGGTTATCCGCCATGGAATGATAGCCTTCCTGTTCCTCACTTGATTTGGGCAGGGGAAGGAAGCCGTATTTACTTTCGTTACCGCTTCCATCTCTTAATGCATAGAAATAATCAAAGGTATTGCAGAAAAATACAGCTCTGTTATTTTCAAATGCCTCCAAAGCCTTTGCGCCGTCAAAGGGATATCTTCCGTTTGTATCATAAATGCCCAAAAGCTGGTCGCAAATATCTTGAGCCACATCATAAGCTATTGTAATTTCAACAGCCTTTTTATAGGTGTTGCCTACAATGCTTTCGCCGCTTGAGGCAAACATAACAAGAGGGAAGGTGTTATCATCAGCGTAAGCGGTAAAACCAAAGGTATCATTTTCCAAATCCGCAGAGGTTTTGTCGAAAACTTCATTTGCAGACAAACGGATTATTTCGTTAAATTTGTCCCATGTCCATTTGCCTTGTAAGGTCAAATCCTCTAAATTTGTTATACCCTCAGGCAATTTCAAAAGGTCGCGGTTATAGAACATTACATAAACATCCTCGTAAACCATTGCAGTAGGGTCGGGGAGCAGATATAATGTGCTGTTTGTGGCTAATTTTGTAGAATACTTTTGGTTGAAAAATTCGCTTGTTGGATCAAAGCCGGGTAGGGAATTAAGGTCCTCGAGAAGCCCGTTTTTATATAGATTTGCGCTTTCGGCAGCCGAAAGCGCAAGCATATCGCAAAATTCGGTTCCCGATTCGATTGCGGTTCGCAATTCCTTTGTAAGGGTATCACCCGACATTTCTTTAACTTCAATTTTTGCGCCGTATTGCTTTTTCAGGAACTGATTTCTTTCCTTTACTGCGTTTCCTATCATTGTAACCGATTCTTCGTCATAGGAAAATACCGAAGGTTCGTCGGTTATTATGGTAAACGGTGTTTCCTTTTGGGGTTGAGGTTCAGACTCTGTTGAAGCTTCCAAGGATGCTTCAATGGAGCTTTCTGCCGAAATTTCTTCGCTAGATTCGGGTTCAGAGGGCGTTTCTATTGACAACACAGGCAAATTTGATGCTAATGTGTCGTAAATATTGGTTGATGATTCGGATGGAACAGGAGCCGAACTACTGTTTTCTTCATAGCTTACATTTTCGCATCCTACAAGAAACAAAAATGTAAAAGCGATTAAGAATGCTATAAATCTTTTCATTGAGATTTCTCCAATTAGAAATGTTTCACGTGAAACATTTCGTTTTGTATTTTTTAAATTGTTTCACGTGAAACAATTAAAGAGGCTTGACGTATGTAGGTGTGTTCTCGTTGCCAAGGCTGATAACAGCAAACATTTCCTGCTTGCATCCTGTGAAATCATATTTTTGAGAATATTCGCAAGGAATCAAGGCTCTCGCGCCGCACTCTAATGCGACGATTATCTCTCCGCTATCGATTCTTTTAACAGCGATGCCGTTGAACTGAACTTCTCCGCAATCCCTCATATATTTAATTGCGTTCATCTTTGCATAGCGGTTAACTGTTGCTTCGAAATTAACAGCAAGCTGATTGGAAAGGTCGCAAACCTCATGAATGGTTTTGTGGAATCGGTTTAGATTTAGATTAGAGGGGTTGCCCTTGGCTTTTGCAACCGTTTTCAAAACCTGAAGGACAAGGAGACTTGTGTAGCTTGTGGCAGGAGTGAAAAAGGAAACAACCTTCGAGCTTGCACAAAGGGAATTGTAAATAGGCGCCGAGGAATATTCGGGGCGGGGAATACTGTTTTTAAGAACATCACAAACAAAATCGTAATATTCCTTGCCCTTAGCTTCCTCTGCGATAAGGTCGGTAAGCTTAGCAGGGTCGGTTTCCTTGGTATCAATTCCGAGAAGGCTTATGAGCATATTAAGTATGTTTTGGTCAACAGGGCTTCTGCCGTTGAAAATCGCAGGGATATTATGCTCACTCATGAATTTGCCGACCGCTTCTGCGGTCATATAACCTATTTCGCGAATCATTGCACGGGAATCGGATTCGGGAACACGGCTGAACGATGTTATTTTGCCCGTTTCGTCTGTGTTGTATACTCTTTTGAAGTTGGTGCAATCAAGACCGCCTCTATCTCTGCGGTTGGCACAATAGGTTGCCGCGATTTCGTAAAGGTCGATAACCGTGTCTAAAATAGGGGCATATTTATTTCTAAGGGACATAACCGAGGAGGCATCGATTGTTAAACCAAGCTGGTCGATTTCGCCAAATATACAGTTGGCTGTAATTTGTATAACAGTTTCCTCAAAGCTTACGTCAACAATATTACCCTTGCTGTCGATATCCATGAAAACCGAAAGGGCAAGCTTGTCACCTGATGTAGCAAGATTACAAAGGTTATAGCGTATACTTTCGGGAAGCATTTCAGTCACAGAGGTGCCGTCGTTAAATGAAGCGATTCTTTTGCGCGCTTCTTTATCCATGGGAGAACCCTCGCAGGCATATTCGGCTACGTCGGCAACGTGTACTCCCAATTTCCAGCCTTTGCCGTTGGGATAAAGAGAAAAAGCATATTCCGCAGGAGAGCTGTTGCTTTCCGAGAAGGAAAAGACCGTCTTTCCGCGTAAATCGGAACGCTTGGCAAGGTGAGAGGAAGTTCTTATACGTTCGGCAATCGCCGCTTGCTCCAAAACATTGCTTGGGAATTGTGTATGGTGCATATTTTATACCTCTTTTCTATAGCCGAAAACTCTGTATAAAGAATAACTTTTGGCTATAAATATACACTTTAATTGTACTATATCAACACTTTTTATGTCAAGAATTATTTATATTATTTATGTTACAAAACCGTTAATTTCAAATAAATCTGCATTTATCGATATATCATGTATCGAAACAATAATGGGAATTAATGGTTTTTTCGCTTCATACAATATATAGAAAGGGATTTTTACCATTCCCAAATTATAGTACTTGACAATATGTGTTATAATATTAACAGGGAAGTCTTGGTTTCCCAAGCCTTCGGGCTCCGCCCCTGCGCGTTGTCACGCGCCCTGCAATATTGACGGCTTCGCAAAAATTCCCTTGCAAGCAAGCATTTTTGCTTCATGGTATAATATTAACAGGGAAGTCTTGGTTTCCCAAGCCTTCGGGCTTTTCAATGTTTGATATTTGCTTAAAATCCTTGGAAATTTGGTCAAATCGCATATTTTTCCACAAGGTGGTGGAAAAGTGTGTGGAAAATCCACATTGATTTTTGAAATCAACTCTATATAATATTTAAGGAGAATTTACTTATGAAAAAACGCATTGCTGTTGTGCTGGCGTTTGTCCTTGCATCAATAATGGTTTTCGTTGGTATCGCGCAAATCTCCGCTTCGGGAGAAGAAACATTTATAATTCCCGATGACACAATCGTAACCTATGGCTATCTTAAGGAATATATGGACGAAATCAAGGCTGAAATCAAAGCCGAGGTTATCGCCCAATTAACCTCCGACGGTTCTCTCCAATCAAAACAGACCTATGAGGAGGTTTCGGCATCCAAGGGACAGATGATTATTCTTTCTGCCGATACCGAAATTATTTATCGCGGCGGCAACGCTGTTGCGGTAACATCATCCTTTACCGAGGGCAACGGTATTACCGATATGTCTATGGGTAAGGAGATTTTTTCGGGTGAGGCATTGCAATACGGAAGAATATATTATGCTTCCGCAGGAGATTCCAAGAAAGCCATTCTTATAACAGGCGAAACAGCCTATTTTACAATAAGGGGTAATTATGAGATTATCTAAATTAAAACGATTCCTAAGCTTGGCTCTGGCACTTGTTTTTTGTTTGGGTATTACAATTTTTCCTGATTCACCTTTAAATGAGGATGCTTATGCATATAACGAGCCCGACGTTAGGGTTGGTATATATGTAGGCAAAAATGTTAGGTTTTCTTCTCTTAATCAATCTGCATCAGGCTCTTTTGAAATAGGTTATTCAAGCAGCGGATTTACCAAGCTTTTCGACCTTGGAAAAAGTCAGATTGTTATAATGCCTCAGGTGAACGCTTATTATGATTCTGCTTCAAAAAGCTGTTCTCCTTCTTCAAACGGTAATATCGGCGCATACAGCGCGGTAATCAGCCGTCACAACAGCTATTCCGAGGCATATAACGTTGCAAAAACCATAAAGGACGGCTTTGTTGCCGTTGTAAACGGTGGTTTTGAGGCAAGAGGATTTTCGGGTACAAGCGCAGACGCGGTTAAAAAAGCCTCCTCGGGCAGAGCAGTTGCTTCTCCTGCTTCGGGCTTAACTGTTATCGACCCTGCTACCGGTAAAATTATCTTTACCTACGAGGATTCCTCCAAAAGACTTGCCATAAGAGCAACCGGCGGAAGCACAGTAAGCCTTCCCTTTAAGTCCAACACCTATTCCTATTACGGATATTTTGAATATGCAAACGAGGGCAGTTATCTTAAAATGATAAATGTTGTTCCTCTCGAAACCTATGTTGTTTGCGTAATGGGTATGGAAATCGGCATGGGATATTATTCTGCCGAAACCTCAAAGGCGTTTTCCATTATGGTTCGTACCTTTGTTTTAAGACATAAGCACGGAAACGATTATTTTGTTTGTTCCACCGATTGCTGTCAGGTTTATTTGGGAACCTATCGCTGGAGCGATATTAATGTTAAATATGTAAACGCCACCAAAGGTCAATATTGTGCCTATAACGGCGAGCCGATTTTGGCGGTTTATCATAATTCCAACGGCGGCGCAAGCTGTTCGTCCCTTGCGGCATGGGGAGGAAGCGACCTTCCTTATTTAAAAACGGTTTATTCCAACGAAAAGGGCGAAACCGAAATTTGGAAATATGAATATACCAAGGACGAGTTTTTTAAATATATCTCCTCCCGTTCCAAGTTTTCCTCTATTTCCGACTCGGATATTAAATTTGAGATTTTGGCAACAGACCCTTACGGCTCTAATTACATTACCCAGCTTTCGGTAACCGACGGCAAGGGTAATAATGTGGTTATCAACACAGCGGAAAGCGTTCGTGTTGCCTGCGGATTTGAAAGCGCAAACTTTGATGCTGAATATTCCGCCCAAGTGGAGGTTCTCACCAAGGAGGGCAAGGTTGAAAAGTCTGACGTAAAGGGAATCCTTACAGCCGACGGATATAAGCCCTTCCAAAGCTTTGACGACAGCCATAAAACCACAGCAGGAACCGAAATATCCCCCGAAAAAATCATAATCAACGGCAAGGGAACAGGCCACGGCGTAGGCTTTTCGGTTTATGGCAGCGAGGAATTGGCAAAGGACGGATATAATTATCAATATATCCTCACCCATTATTTCTACGGAACCAAAATTTTGTCACTTTAATAATAAAAGGAATGGTCGAAGCCATTCCTTTTTGTGTTTTATAAGGTATTATTTACGCTTTTTTAAAACAACGATAACTGCCGAAATAACCGCAACTGCGCTGATTCCTACAATAATCCAGATATAGTTATTGTCGGGTTTATCGTTGTTTGGGCTTTGAGAAAGAGAATTGTCGGATGTGGCTTCTTCAGAGGGGGATTCGTTGCCATAGTTCCAATTTAAGGTGACGTTTTCGGGCATTCCTGACATGTCAAATAAATCAAAATCGTCAATGCTTTGGGCTTCAAAATTGATTTCCTTTAATGCCGAGCATCCGCTGAATGCCCAAGATCCGATAGCTTTAACTGATTTGGGAATTGTAACCGTTTCAAGCTTTTTGGCACTTTCCGAGCTTGTATCTTCTTCAAATCGACCCCATTGATGCATTCTGAAGGAGGATTGCATTATTACCTTTGTTTGAGGATGAAGGCTTATGGAGGTAACATTGGCATCAGTTAATTTAACCATAACATGATATGGATTTTCAGCCGTACCTAAATAATAGCAATTGCCATATTCGGTATATTCAAGTTCGGCTTCTGCATCATTCGAGCCGGATCTGTTTATTAGCGCACGTGCGCCCATGAATTTAAAATTTGGAGAGAGTATTACTTTGTTTAATTCTTTTACTCCCGAAAAAGCATAATCGGTGATTATTTGTGCATCGTCGTGAAGAACAAATTCTGTAACCGTTTTATCAATAACCCCTACAAGAGCATAATAGGGATTATCCTTTGTTCCGAGATATTGACCGTTTTCATATTCGTTATATTTCAATTTTCGAGCATTGCTTCTTAAAATTATGCTATCAAAATAGAAAATATTTTCCGATAGGATAAAGGTTTCTCCGTATGCATAGGCGCGCTGAAACGCATCGTTTGCGATTCCCATAACCGGCTTTCCTTCGTATTCATCGGGAACAACAATTTCCACCGTCTTTTTGGGAACGCCTGTGAGGATATAATAATTTCCGTTTTCGCTAAGCTCAAATGTATATTCGTCTGTAATAGGGTCAAATGTAAAATCGTTTAAACTGGCAGATGCAACCGAGGGAATTTGCAGAAGAAATGCTGCAAATAACGATAAAACTATGATAAAAGAAATTAAACTTTTCTTCATAATGATACCTCCTTATTTTTACTGTATATATATTTTAAGACAATAAAAAATGTTTGTCAAGGATAAAAAACAAAGCCCCGAGGGGCTTTGTCATTAATTTATTTTTTTGCGGTTTGAAGGTCGTAATATTTTGAATTATAAAGCAAAAGCGGTTTAGTTGGGCGTTTTTTTGAAACGATAACATAGAAAATGTCGCCCTCGCTGTTTGTGCTGACACCTTCAAGAGAGATAACAACACGTCCGCAGGTGGAAAGGTACATTGCATGCTCCATTCGGTAGGTTGTTCCGTGACGGGTGTAGCGTCTTACCATCCTATCGTCCTGAACTACCCGTTCAACCTTATCGGCAATTATATCGTAATCCTCTTTCGCCATTTTCTTGAGAGTAATGTAATAATGAAACACATTGCCGATTGCAATTAACACAGGGAGAGCCGCCAATGCTATCTTTATAATTTTTGTCCAAGTTTCATTTAAGGGAGTATCCAGAGAAAAAATGAATATAAACAACCCCGAGAAGATGACACAGACACCGCTGACAACAAACCAGCCTACAAGGTCGACCTTTGCCAAATCTACAAGCTCGCTATAAATATTTTGGGGCGTTATAATTCTTTTTCCCTCTGCCTGCTGGTCGGCTATTGTGCTTTTGCTTACATAATTTCCCATTTAATAAACTCCGGAGCTTACTTCTTCTTGGATTTAAGAACAATTACTGCAACAACTGCGATTACAACGATTGCGGCAACAACGATAATTATAACTGTGGTGCTGTTGCTTTCGTTTTGGTCAGCTTGGCTGTTATCGGTGGATTGTGCGCTTTGGGATTCGTTGGCTTCAACAGAGCTTTCTGTTTCCTGTGAAACAGCTTCCTCGGAGGATTCGGGCTCTTGAGAGGAGGTTTCCTGCTGAACAGGCTCCTTCATGGGAAGATTTTCGTCCAAAGCGACTTCGATTTCGTCAGCCCAAAGGAAGCCGCCGTTTATTGTAAGAGTAAGCTTGATATAGCGGTAATCGTTGAGATAATCGCTCTTTACGGTAAGAGAATGAAGTGTGCTTTGGTCCTTGCCCTCGATTAGATCGCCATTGCCCAAATTCGAAGCATCCTGTGTTTCTCCGATGGCAAAGAAGCTTTCCTTATCATGAGAGCCTTCAACCGAAACGCCCGAGCAGGCAGAAACGCCCCAGAAGTTTGCGGCAGTATAAACTGTGTAGGAATTGGATTTTGCACCCTCGCCAAGGTCAAATACAACGGTAACCTTGTCGGATTGGTCCTTTCTCCAGCCGGAATAAGCGTTTGACAAAACGTTTCCATTGGATTTCGAGCCGTCGGAAAGACGCTTTCCGTCATCGTGAAGAAGCTTTGTATCAGCCCAATAGCTGTAATTCTTTTCTGCGGTAACCTCATAAGAAGCACCAACAGAGATTATTTCATATTTAGAAAGAGCCAAAGCGTCGGAGATTGCAGAAATTGCATTCTTGATTCCTTCGCTGTCTGTGCTGTTTTCGGAAACCAAAGCCTTTGCGCTGTCTAATGCTGTCTTTAATGTAGCATAATCCTCGGCAGAATAGTGAGCCTCAACAGCCTTTTCGCCCTGAGCGATAACATCCAAGAGAACCGATTTCAAATCAAGGCCCGAAAGGGCTTTTTTCAATTCACCTTGGGTAGGTGTGCTGTCGGCAAGAACCTTTTCTGCATATTCGATAGCATTCTTAAGGTTAATATCGTCGGTTTTGATTTCCTTTGCGTTCCGGAGAGAGGATTCGAGCTTGGTTTTTAATTCATCGTCGGTAAGAGATGATTTCTTTACAATAAGAAGGGTATCGCAAACCATACGTCCGTTTTCCTCGGGACGCTCGGCAAGGTAAACGATTCCGTTTGTTTCGGTGTAAACTGCGCTGGATCCACCGCCGTCAAGACGGATAACGTTGGTACAGCCCATTTCAATCATAGCCGCCGCAACATCCTTAAGAGTAAGACCGTATTCCTCGTTAACAAAGTAAACAAAGCTGCCGTCGGCTTTAACGCCGAATGCTGTCCATGCTCTTTCCAATGTAACGCTGTGGATGATTGTGCTGTTTTTGTTTGTCTGGTCAACGCCGTCCTTAACAAGCCAATATGCAGAGCTTATTGCGCTGTATGCGGTTTCCAATTCGGTTACATAGCCTTGCGCCTCTGCGCCGATTTCGATAGAATCTCCTGCCTTCAATCCGCTAACAGCAGATGCATAGGGAGAATCGGTCTTTACGAAAAGAACAAATTGGCTGTCGCTTTCGGGGATTACTGCGCCAAAGGTGGATTCGGTAACCGAAACAACCTTGCCCTTAAGTGTTCTGCCCACAGCGATTTCGGTATGGTCCAGCTTATCGCAAAGAATTTCATAACCGCTTATATCGGATTTGGAAATAGGGGAATAGCAGTTCAACACATGGCGGTCATAATAGAAAAATTCGCCTAATTTCGAGGAAGTTGTTGTTTTTCCTTCGATATATGTATATTTCTTGTTAATAGCAACAAGGCTGCCTGTTGCCTCGCCATTAATAGAAACGGGATATTTAATGGATGGGTTGCTTACATGGCTCATAACGCCGTTGGAATCGAAGCAAGCCAAAGCCTCCATTGCCCCCGAGTCGCCAACAACGATTCTTCCGTTGGAAATAATCATACCTGTCATTGTACTTGTAGAGCCCTGGAAGAAGGAGCCGTTTATTGCGCCTACAACCTCATAGCCCTCGTCAGCGGCATAGCTCATGTGCTTTTCCATGAAGGTAACACCGCCTGCTGTACCGGTAAATGCCAAAGGAATATTACCGTCTGCAGGAGAAAACTCGAAAACATAGGATTTTGCGCTGTCACCGCAAACGCTTCCTGTTATATCATAGGTAGTGAAAAGTGTGTTGTTAGAGAGAGTCTCGGATGAAATTGTGGAAAATTCAACTGTCGCAGTGGTGGTTTCTGCCAAAACAGTTACACCCAAGGACAATACCACCGCAATTACGGTCAACACAGAAATAAAGCTTCTAAAAGCCTTCATGATAATCAACTCCTTATTTTAATTTATTATCATGTTTATTATACAAAACACAAAAAAATATGTCAATCTTTTTCTTTTAATTCCCGTTTCTTTTAATTCCCGCGTTGTAGTTTGTTCAAATCGTTACCGCTCATTCGCGAGAGATGTTGGAATAGGCAATAGGTAAGAGGTAAGAGGTAAGAGGTAAGAGGTAAGAGGTAATAGGCAATAGGTAATAGGTAATTGTAGGGGAGGGGCTTCATGGGGTCCCCGAAAACGTTTGCGTTTTTGGGGTTATATTCTCCGCCCGATTTTAATAAGTAATAGGTAATGTTGCATCATTCAAATCCAAGCATCGGTACAATTACCCGTTTCTGAATGTAATTCCAATGTTTAATGAAAAAAATTCAATTAGGGTATTGCAAAGTTGCAAAAATAATAGTATAATAGTTTAGCATATTAAAGTATAAAACTATCAGGAGGGAAAATTATGATAGATAAGATAAAGGATTCAACAACAGATAAGCTTGCCGAGGCATTTGTATGCGTTCGCACAGTTGAAGAAGCATATCGCTTCCTTAGCGACCTTTGCACAATTTCCGAAATCACCGAAATGAGCAAGCGCTTGACTGCGGCTGAAATGCTTCGCGAGGGCAATACATATAACGAAATCGCAGAAAAGACACATCTTTCCACAGCGACCATTACAAGAGTAAACCGCGCACTTCGTTACGGCAGCGACGGTTATTCTATGGTTCTCGACAGAATTTCGGAATGAGCTTCTTTGCAATATCCGAGCTTTACGATGAAATAAACGGAAGCTCCTATAAGCCTTATGCCGATTTTTTGGATTCGGCATTCCAAAGGGCTGATATTAAGGTAAACGAGGTTTTGGACCTTGGATGCGGTACAGGCGGAATCTGCGCCTTGCTTGCAGACAAGGGGTATGACATGATTGGGCTGGATGCTTCTCCCGAAATGCTTAATATAGCTATGGAGAAAAATTTCGGCAAAAACACTCTTTTACTTTGTCAGGATATGCGTGAATTTGAATTGTACGGAACGGTTCAAGCGGTTTATTCATCCTTCGATTGCCTTAATTATCTTACCGAAAAGGGCGATTTGGAAAAGGTTTTTGCCTTGGTGCATAATTATCTTGAATCGGGCGGTGTTTTCGTTTTTGATGTTAACACCGAATATCGCTACCGCAATATTCTTGACGGAAAAAGCTATGTTTATGATTTCGACGGCGCATTTGCCGTTTGGCGCAGTGCATTTTCCGAAAATGACGGTCTTTGTGAATTTACCATTGATTTGTTCACCGAGGAGGACGACGGTCTTTATTCAAGAGATGGCGAAACCCAGCTTCAAATGCTCCACAATCCCGACGAAATCGAAAAAGCCGCAAAGGGCTTTGTTCTCCTTGAAAAATCAGGCGGCAAGGGCTTTGACGGATGTACTCAAGACGAAAAGTCTTATTATATTTTCAAAAAAATGTAATTACGATTTATGCCTTGTCGATAAGATAAGGCATAAATGCTATATAGCCGGCTCTTTTCGGCTATATAGAAATCAAAAAAGGAGCAACAAGCGGAAAAAGCTTGTGTGGATTAAAAATGAAAATAAGTGAAATTATAAAAAGCAAGGAAATAACCGTTTCCTGCGAAATATTTCCTCCAAAGCTTGGTACAGAGCTTGAGCAGAGCCGAAAAATCGTTTCTGAAATGGCAAAGCTAAAGCCCGATTTTATCAGCGTAACCTATGGCGCCGCAGGCTCAACCGCAAAATTCACGGCAGAATTGGCTGACGAGGTTGAAAAGAACGGTATTGCCGCCTTGGCTCACGTTACCTGTGTTTCCTCCGACGAGGAAAGCCTTGATGAATATTTAAGCTCCCTTAAATCCCACGGAATCGAGAATATTCTTGCCTTGCGTGGTGATATGCCTCAGGGCAGAGAGCCCAAAAGGGTTTATGCCCATGCAAGCGACCTTGCTGTGGCTATTAAGGAAAAGGGTGATTTTTGTGTGGGCGGCGCTTGCTATCCCGAGGGACACCCCGAGGCATTAAGCGTAAGCGCAGACATTGATGCCTTGAAGATAAAGGCAGAAAGCGGTTGCGAATTTTTCACAACTCAGATGTTTTTTGATAACGACATAATGTATTCCTTTATGACCAAATTCCAAAGAAAGGGCATTAATATTCCCGTTATCGCAGGTATAATGCCTATAACCAACGCAAAACAGCTCAGCCGCAGCGTTGCTCTTTCGGGAACTATGGTTCCAAGAAGATTCAGAGAAATCGTCGAGCGTTTCGGTGACAAGCCCGAGGCAATGCGTCAGGCAGGAATTGCCTTTGCCACCGAGCAGATAATCGACCTTATTGCAAACGGCGTTAATAACATCCATATTTACGCTATGAACAAGCCCGATGTTGCGGCGGCAATTTTAAATAATATTTCGGCTATACGTTAAAAAGGAGCTCTTTTATGAGTGAATTTAAAAATATTCTTTCTGCCTTAAACAGCGAAGGACGTCCCTTGGTTGTTGACGGTGCAATGGGAACCATGCTTCAAGCCATGGGATTGAAGGCAGGCGCCCTTACCGAAACCATGAATACTCTCGACCCCTCGTCGGTTATGGCGGTGCATAAGGCATATATCGAGGCTGGGGCAGACATTATCACAACAAACAGCTTTAGCTCTAATGGTGTAAAGCTTTCTCCCTACGGCATGGACCCGAGAGAGGAAATGCAGAAGGCTGTCAGAATTGCAAAGGAAGTGGCAGAGGACAGCGGAAAAAGAGTTTTTGTGGCGGCAGACCTTGGTCCCACAGGCAAATTAATGCCGCCCTTGGGAGATTTTCAATTTGAGGATGCCGTTAACGCGTTCAAGCCTGCTGTTTCCGCGGCAGAAGAAGCAGGGGCGGATTTTGTATTTTTCGAAACATTTTCCGACCTTTATGAATGTAAGGCGGCGGTTATTGCCGCAAGAGAGGCTTCTTCGCTTCCTGTTGCAGTTTCCCTGACCTTTGACGAAAGCGGAAGAACATTGACAGGTGCCGATGCCGAAACGGTTGCGGTCTATCTTTCCCGCTTGGGTGTTGATGCTATCGGCATAAATTGCGGATTGGGCCCCGATGCAATGGAGCCTATTGCAATTCAGTTGGCAAAGCTTAGCGGACTTCCTGTTATTGTTAATGCAAACGCAGGTCTGCCTAAAATAAACGAAAATGGCGAAACATATTTTGACGTAGCCTCCGAAAGATTCCAAAGCTTTGCAAAAATCCTTGGTGAAAACGGAATTAAATGTATCGGCGGCTGCTGCGGCACAACCCCCGAATATATCCAACAGGTAAGAATCGGCGTAGACAGCTGTGATTATAAAAAAGCGGATTCGCCTAAAAAGCAGGTTGCGGTTTGCTCGGGCACAAGAGTGTTCACCTTTGGTGGAAAAACCGCCGTTATCGGTGAAAGACTTAACCCTACGGGCAAATCCAAATTAAAGGAAGCACTAAGAAACAGCGATATGGATTACCTTTGCGGAGAGGCTGTTGCTCAGCAGGGGGCAGGCGCCGATATTCTTGACGTTAATGTAGGTATTCCCGAAATAAACGAAGCCGAAATGCTTCCCAAGGCTGTTTTGGCGATACAAAAGGTAACCGACCTGCCCTTGCAATTAGATTCTGCCGACCCCGATGCATTGGAGGCGGCGGCAAGAGCTTACAACGGTATTCCCATAATCAATTCGGTTAACGGCAAAAAGGAAAACCTTCAAAAGGTGCTTCCCATAGTTAAAAAATACGGCGCAGTTTGCGTTGGTTTGCTTTTGGACGAGGAGGGAATCCCCGATTGTCCCAAGGGAAGATTGGCGATTGCCGAAAAAATCCGCGAAACCGCCGAAAAGGATTTTTCATTCTCTCCCGATTTTCTCTTTGATGCTCTGACCTTAACGGTTGCCACCGACGAAAAAAGCGGAGAAAAAACTCTCGAATGTGTAGAGAGTCTTTCAAAGCAGGGCTTTATGACGGTTTTGGGCGTTTCCAACATTTCCTTTGGTATGCCGAACCGCGATGCTATTAATGCGTCATTCCTCGGTGCGGCTATGTCCAGAGGGCTTTCTGCGGCAATTATAAATCCCTCAAGCGAAAACATGAGGCTTGTTATAAACGACCCGTCGCCTAACCCCGATTTTGTTTTCTCCAACGAGCCTGCCGAAGGGGTTCAAGCTATTTCAAACAAAAAGGAAATGACGCTTTTTGATGCGGTTTATTCGGGTCTTTCCAAAAAAGCGGAAGAATGTGCATCAAGCCTTCTTTCGGAATTAAAGCCCTTGGAGGTTATCGAAAATCATCTTGTTCCCGCATTAAATGCGTTGGGCGAGGATTACGAGGCGAAAAAGCTGTTCCTCCCTCGGCTTTTAGGCGGTGCAGAGGCGGCAAAGGCGGCATTTAAGGTTATAAATCAATCTCTTTCGGGTGAGAAAACCCAAAAGGGCGCAAAAATTGTTATTGCAACAGTAAAGGGCGATATCCACGATATCGGAAAAAATATTGTTGCTACACTTCTTTCCAATTACGGCTTTGATGTTATCGACCTTGGCAAGGATGTTGCCCCTCAGGCAATCGTTGATGCGGCAATAGCCAACGATGCTAAAATCGTTGGATTAAGCGCGCTCATGACAACAACCGTGCCTGCAATGGCAGAAACAATCAAGCTTCTTAAGGCTCAATGCCCACAGGTTAAAACAATGGTAGGCGGTGCGGTTCTTACTCAGGACTATGCCGACACAATGGGCGCAGATTTCTATGGCGTTGACGCAATGGCATCTGTCCGCTACGCTCTTTCTCTTTAATTCCCGCGATGTAGTATGTTCAAATTGTTATCCCTCATTCGCGTGAGCTGCAGTTTGTTCAAATCGATAATATTTCCAAAAACAG
>JAZSFY010000226.1:0-2304 GCA_045532415.1 Eubacteriales bacterium
CCCCGACCATAACATTGCAGTAGCCCACGGTAAAATGGATAAAGAGCAATTATCTGATGTATGGTCAGATATGGTTGACGGAAATATTGATATTCTTGTTTCTACCACAATTATCGAATCGGGTGTTAACGTTCCTAATGCAAATACCTTGATAATCGAGGATGCAGACAGAATGGGGCTTTCTCAGCTTCACCAAATCAGAGGCAGAGTAGGAAGATCTACCCGAAAGGCTTATGCTTATTTAACCTACCGAACAGGTAAAGTAATGAACGAAATTGCAGAAAAGCGTCTTGAAGCAATTCGCGAATTTACTGAATTTGGCTCGGGCTTTAAGATCGCAATGCGAGATTTGGAAATAAGAGGTGCAGGCAACCTTCTCGGTGCCGAGCAAAGCGGTCATCTTGAGGCTATCGGTTATGACCTTTATATAAAAATTCTCGAGGATGCGATTAATGCAGAAAAGGGAATTGCACCCAAAGCTGAGAGAAACTGCACAGTTGACCTTTCGGCTGATGCATTTATCCCTGAGGAATATATTTCTTCTCTTGCTTTGCGTATCGACGTATATAAGAAGATTGCAGCTGTTTGTAATAATGATGACAGCGACGACCTATTCGATGAGCTTAATGACCGTTTTGGCGATATTCCTAAGTCTGTTGATAATTTGATTAGAATTTCAAAGATAAGAAATATGGCTTTGGAATTGGGATTTACTTCGATAGAACAGAATTCAAATATCATCAGCCTGTATATACCTCATATCGATATGGAAAAATGCTCTGTTATTGCTTCGGAGGAGCCTTTCAAAGGGGCTGTTATGATATCCTTGGGCGGCAGACCGCATATTTCATATAAGCTGAGAATAGGGGAAAGAAACCTTGATATTTGCGAAAAAATCATCGAAAGATATTCCGAATTAACAAAAAATATATAGACAAAATGAAAAAGTTGTTATATACTGATTGAACATGAAAGTTTGAAAGGTTGTCAAATAATGAAAAAACTTCAAAAATTTCTATCCTTGCTTTTGGCAGTAGTAATGTTATTTTCCTTTACTGCTTGCGGAAAAAGCGATGACAACTCCTCCGGAAGCGGTGATGTTGTTATGAGCTTAGACGGCTATACTCTTACAGAAAGTGAATATATGTACCTTTTGGCTTATGTTAAGGCTATGGTAGTATATAATCAACAAAATCAGCTTTATCAATACACAGGTAAAGTTTATGAAGAGGCCGATATTTTGGCGATGCCCGTGGATGATGATACAACTATTGCTGATTATATAAAAGAATATTCAGTTGAATTGGCGCAGCAGCTTCTTATTATGGAAAAACTTGCTGATGATTCGGGAATATCCATAACTAATCAAGAGGATATCGATTCTATAAATAATTACGTTGCGGATATCGAATATGCTTATGGCGGAACCGATCTTTTTGAAATCGCCTTAACAAGAATGGGCTTCTCAAGAAGCGGTATCGAACGTTTCCAAAAGTTTTCTGTACTTTATAGCTTACTTTCCGATTACCGTTACGGTGAAAACGGTGTAGCAAAGATTCCCGATGAAACCGTAAAGGAATATTTTACAACTAATTATCTTAAATATGATGGCGTATTGTATTCATACAAGGATAACGGAACAAATATTGTTTTTGAATTTACCGAAGACGAATTGTCCAAGTATTTCTATGATAACTATACCAAGGTTTGCCACATCCTCTATTTAACAAAGAATTTGAGCGATGATAAGAAGGCTGATAAGAAAGCCAAGGCAGAAGCCGCCTTCGAAGCTATTAAAAACGGCGAAAAAAACATGGAAGATATGAAGTCTGAAAATGAAGACAATGGCTTTGAATATACCTTCACCTATGGCGAAATGGTAGAGCCCTTTGAAAAGGCTGCTTTTGAAATGGAAGTTGATGAAGTCAGATTGGTAGAAACCGAATACGGTTACCATATCGTTAAAAAGCTTTCTATGACCGATACCGATTTGAACGGAACAACCGATGAAAACGGAAAAACCACAGGCGGAATGAAGAATACAGTTCTTGCTGCGATGAGCAAATCCAAGATTCACAATGAAGCGTTGGAAACCTTGAAAAAGCTTCAAAGCGGAGAATTGACCAAGTATCCCGATGAAAACAAGGATATAGAATATTATGTCCACATGAGCTCTCAGTTTGTTGATAAAACCGAAAGCGGCAACGCATATTTGGTTAGCGTTATCGGCGAAAAAGAAAAGGATACCTATATTGAGCATGAAATCAGCGGTGACGGAACATATATAATGAGAAATCTTTCCTT
>JAZSFY010000290.1:0-4211 GCA_045532415.1 Eubacteriales bacterium
TTCTTCCGTCACATGCGTCCTCTTATTGAGGCAGGCCATGTTTTTGCGGCAACACCTCCTCTTTATAAGGTATACCGCGGAAAACAGCAAAGATATGCCTTTTCCGATGAAGAAAGAGATATGTATATCGAGGAATTGGGCGGAAATGCTCAGGCAGAAAGATATAAGGGTCTTGGTGAAATGGACCCCGACCAGCTTTGGGAAACTACAATGGACCCCGAAAAGAGAATTTTGAAGCGTATTACTATCGAGGATGCCTTTGAGGCTGACGCGTTGTTCTCGGTTCTTATGGGTGATAAGGTAGAGCCCAGAAGGGAATTTATCGAGGCTAACGCAAAATATGCAAACCTTGACACGTAATGAATGCTGACGCATTCGATTAAAATATAAATATTTTAATCGTCCTTTTGAGTTTTGTGCCCTCGCGCCTCACTCCGCATAAATGCGTCGTTCCCAAAACTCTAAGGTATATTTTCCGAGGCGCATGTCCTCGGAAAATATGAGATTTTATTGTATATAGAACTGTTTGAAATAATAATTTCAAGGAGGTAAATGCGAGGAAGTAAAATCAGCGGATAAACTGAAAATATAAAAAGAGTTTGTTCGCGGAAATTAATGAAATTTAACAGTTTTACTCTATCGCGGAACTGAAAAATATGGCACACGAATATGATTACAGTAACCATGAAGAACAGGTTATACATAATATTGGCATAGAAAACGAGATTAAAAGCTGTTATATCGACTATGCAATGAGTGTTATTGTGGGCAGAGCTTTGCCTGACGTACGTGACGGAATGAAGCCTGTTCACAGAAGAATACTTTATGCAATGTACGAGGACAGGCTTACCTACGACAAGCCCTTCCGTAAATCGGCAACAACCGTCGGTAACGTGTTGGGTCGTTATCACCCTCACGGCGACGCGTCTGTTTATGATGCAATGGTACGTTTAGGTCAGGATTTCTCGTTGAGATATGTTCTTATTGATAAGCACGGTAACTTCGGTAACATCGACGGCGACCCTCCTGCGGCATACCGTTATACCGAGGCGAGAATGTCCCGTCTTGCAGACGAAATGATGACAGACATCGAAAAGGATGTTGTTGATTTCGTTCCAAACTTTGATAATATGCGTAAGGAGCCTGTTGTGCTTCCTTCCCGTTTTCCTAACCTTTTGGTAAACGGCAGCGTAGGTATTGCGGTTGGTATGGCAACCAACATTCCTACTCATAATATGCGCGAGGTTATCGAGGCAACCCAATATTTAATGGACAACCCCGATTGCTCGATTCCCGATTTGATGAAATATGTCAAGGGCCCCGATTTCCCCACAAAGGGTACAATCTACGGCACCTCGGGAATTTACGAAGCATATATGACAGGCCGAGGCAAGGTTAGAGTTCGTGCAAAGGCTCATTTTGAGGAGAAAAACGGCAGAACAAGTATTATCGTAACCGAGCTTCCTTATCAGGTTAACCGTTCCATGCTTTTGGAAAGCATGGTTGAATTGGTTAAGAACAAGCGTGTTGAAGGTATTTCCGACATCCGTAACGAATCCGGCAAGGACGGTATGCGTATCGTTATTGAGGTTAAGAAGGATGCCAATGCACAGATTATTCTTAATCTTCTTTATAAATATACTCAGCTTCAGGACACCTGCGCCGTTAATATGGTTGCATTGGTAAACGGTGTTCCCAAGCTTTTGAATCTTAAGGAAATCCTCACTCATTACCTCAACCACCGCAAGGAGGTTGTTACAAGACGAGTTAAATTCGATTTGGCGAAGGCAGAGCATGAGGCTCATATTTATGAGGGCTATAAGATTGCCATAGACTATATCGATGAGGTTATTGCAATTATCCGTGCCAGCGCGAATATTGCCGATGCTAAGGTCAAATTGATGGAACGCTTCGGATTGTCTGAAATTCAGGCTCAGGCTATTGTTGACATGACTCTCGGTAAGCTTTCGGGCATGGAAAGACAAAAGATTGAGGACAGATTGGCTGCCCTTTATGCTCTTATTAAGGACCTTAAGGAAATCCTTGGAGATGAAGGCAGAATTATTCAGATAATTAAGGAAGACCTTGATTTTATTAAGGAAAAATACGGCGATGCAAGAAGAACCGATATTGTAGAAGCCGAAAACGATATCCTTATCGAGGACCTTATCCAAAGAGAAACCTGCGTTATTACCGCAACAAGAGCAGGCTATGTTAAGAGATTGCCCAGTGATACCTATCAGGCTCAGCGCCGCGGAGGCAAGGGTATTACTGCAATGGGAACAAGAGAAGAGGATTACGTTGAGGACGTTATTATTTCTCACAGCCACGATTTCCTTCTTATGTTCTCTAACACAGGCAGAGTTTATATTAAAAAATGCTTTGAAATCCCCGAAAGCACAAGAACAGCAAAGGGAACCAACCTTGTTAACCTGCTCTCCCTTGATAACGACGAAAAGATTACTGCAATCGTTCCCGTTAAGGAATTTTCCGAGGAAGAAAACCTTGTGCTCATAACTCAAAAGGGTGTTATCAAGCGTATCAACCTTATGGCTTACAAGACCAAGCGCACCAACGGTCTTTATGCGATTAACCTTGATGAAGGCGATGCATTGCTTTATGTATTGCGTTCTCATGGCAACGATGACATTATGGTTGCAACAAACCGCGGTATTTCTATCCGCTTCAGCGAGGATGACGTTCGCGAAATGGGCAGACAGGCTCGCGGTGTAAGAGCAATAACTCTTGACGAGGACGATTTTGTTGTCGGCGCAGGAATTATTCCCGAGGGCAACGATGATAACGATCTTTATGTACTTACAATAACCGAAAACGGATATGGTAAGCGCAGCGTAACAGGTGAATATAAATGTCAGCACCGTGGCGGCAGAGGCTTGATTTGTCACGGCGTCAGCGATAAAACAGGTGAATTGGCAGGCATACGCTTGGTTAAGGCAACCGACGAAATTATGCTCATAACCGACGGCGGTATTATTATAAGAACCCGCGTTTCGGAAATCCCCGTTTACGGCAGAAGTGCATCGGGTGTTATCGTAATGCGTCTTGAGGAGGGAACCTCGGTTGCAAGATTTGCGGCTGTTGACCCTGAAGTAGAAGCCGAGGACAGAGCAGATGACCTTGAATCTGAGGCTGAAGCCCAAGAAACAGAAGAAATCCTATCCACAGAACCCAACGAAGGGGAGGAATAATAAATGGCACTTAAAACATTTTTGTTTAAATATGATGAAAACCAAGGAAAGCGCAGAGAGGACATTCAGAACGCTGTAAGAAAATTCTTGGAAAATGACCAGGTTAACATTAATTACGACAGCAACGGCAAGCCTACTGTTGAAAATGCAGGTAAAAAGCTTCATTTGTCTGTAACCTGCGCCAAGGATATTACAATGGCGGTTCTTTATGAAAAGCCTATCGGTATCGACGGTGAATATCTCCCCAGAATCCTTTCCAAGGACAACAAGGTGGATTATCAGCAGATAGCAGAAAAGTTCTTCTCTATTGAAGAATCCGAATTTTTGCGTGACAGCGCAAAGGACCAAGAGCTTGAAAACTTCGCAAAGATTTGGGTTCGCAAGGAAGCCTACATCAAGGCGGCAGGCAAAACTCTTGCGGATTTCCCCTTCTTCTCTGTTGTTGACAACACTCATTTCCTTTCCAAGGTTAGCGGTGTTTCTATCAAAAAGTTCAGCATCAAATTTCCCGACAGCGAAAATTATATTTTCGCCATCGCAGGCGTCGATTAATTTTTTTCAAGCGCGACGTTGCTTGATTAGTTTCGTTAGCTTTAACCGCGCGAACACCCAGTTAAGTTAGCAAAAACGCCGTCGACCGCGCGAACACCCGGTTAAGTTGGCAAAAACGCCGTCGGCCGCGCGAACACCGCTTAAAAAAAGCTTGGCAAAATTTTTTAGCTCACGCGTTTGACTTTGTTCAAATCGTAGACGCTCATTCGCGAGAATTGTTATAACAAGTAATAGGTAATAGGGAATAGGTAAGAAGTGAATGTAGGGGAGGGGCTTGCTCCTCCCGTTCTTTTTCTACGAATGCAAAGCAACTTTTTTCAAATTTGATATAAAAAGGTGTTATATGAAAATAGTATATTGCTCCAACACGGGCTATACCGCACAATATGCCCAAATGCTTTCCCAAGAAATAGGATTAACCGCCATTCCCTATGAGGAAGCCAAAAAGTC
>JAZSFY010000257.1:0-6579 GCA_045532415.1 Eubacteriales bacterium
GTTGTTCCTGAGTATTGTCTTCCTAAGACCGCTTGGCCTCCGACTTTGCATCCTACAGCGAAATCATCACCAATGCATTGAAGGCAGATTCTCTTGAAAACAGAGCAAAGCTTCTCCACGATGCAGAAGCTAAGCTTATGGAGCTTTGCCCCGCAACAATGGTATTCTGGTACACCAACAGCTTCGTTGCAAGAGATGAAATCAGCGGTTATGATGTTAACAGCTGGTTCGGTTATACCGACTTTACCGACCTTAAGCTTAAGGATTGGCGCGAGGTTAACTCTAAGGAAGCGGAAGTAAGCGCACAGAGAAACGCTCAGTAATTTAATACGCAAAAAGGCTGTCAGCAGACAGCCTTTTCTATTTCCCTAAAATCTGAATAATTAGCGTAACTGAAAGAAGGATAACCCCAAGATTATATCCCGATGCATAAATACAGCAAAGCAAGAATAAGGAAAACAAAACAAACCCAAAAGCAGAAGCGAGAACGCAAAATTTCTCGGCTTCTGCTTTTTTATTTGCCAAAAAGCAATAAAGAGCCTTTCCACCGTCAAGCTTTCTTATGGGCATCAGATTAAAAAGCCCTAATGTCAAATTGATAACACCGCCGTAAAGAGCATATTCCCAGCCGTATATAAAATAGCAAGCCCAAAACACAAGCGAGCAAGCAAGCGAAACAAATGGGCCGGATAAGGCGATGATACCGTCGTGACGGTAAGGGATCCCCTCGGGACAAACTATTAATGCGCCCATAGGCAAAATATCAAGCCTTCTTATTTTATACCCCAATGCCTTCATAGCAAAAATATGCCCAAGCTCATGAGCAAGGGCAGATAGAATAACCAATGCAAATGGCTTTGTGCCTTCAAGCCAAAGCATTAAAAGAAATATAGGCAAAGCAAAAACCGAAATGCGCATACGCAGGCGCGGAAAAACAATGAACATAAATTATCCCTTTGCTCCTAATCTTGACAGCAATCCAAAAAGGCTTTTTGGGACAGCCTCATTTTGTGAAAAGACTGTCACAGCCTCGTCGGGAGCAAGAAAAAGCATAACAACTGAAGCCGAAAGAGCCATACAAAAGCAAAGCTTTAATATATCAATCGGGCTTTTCAAAAGCAAAAAAGGTTTTTTCATAAAAATATTCTCTCCTTTTATGTTGCGACAAAATATACCTGCGCCTTGGGATTATAATCTAAGCAAATCAGCTTTGCAGGTGTTTTTATGTATAGCGAGGTAACGGTAATTTATGCCGATATACTGTTTTTAATAAACTTTTCTCTGGATTTTCTCTGTCTTTTCATAACGGGACGGTTATTAAACTGCGGCGGAAAAGAAAAAAGGCTTTTGCTGGGCGCACTTATCGGCGCTGCCTATTCCTTCGTTCCCTATTTTTTCAATTTATCTGTTTTTGTTTCTCTGCCGCTGCACATAATCTCGGCAGGCTTGATAACCTTTGTTTCCTTTGGAAAAAGAGAAATAAAGAAATTTCTTTTACTTTGGGGAACATTTATTGCCTCGTCGGCGTTATTGGGCGGATTGATAACCGCCATATACAGCCTTACGGGAGAATATCACCAAGGTCCATACAGAGAAACCGACATTATGACATTTTGCCTTATATGCGTCACTTCGGCAATTATTGCCCTTGCCTACGGTCTTATCTGCCGAAAGAAAATCAATGTCACCTCGGCAGAAATAAGAGTTTACTGTAAGGGGGATAAATTCGATATTCGGCTTCTTGCCGACAGCGGGAATCTTGTTACCGAGCCGTTTTCGGCTTTGCCTGTTATTATTGCGGCATCAAGCGCACTTCCCTATCCCTACGATTCTCCCGAATCCGAAATATTTCCCTTTCATCTTAGGGCAATACCCTTTAAAACCGCATCGGGCGGAGGATGTATTCTCGGGTTCCGCCCCGACAAAATCGAAATTCGGCTTCTGGGCAGAAAGCCCAAAATTATTGATGCCTATATCGGCATTGACACCCAAAACAAAAGCTTTTCGGGCTATGACGGAATAATCCCATTAAGCCTATTTTAAATATCAAAGGAGATTGACTTGAATTGGTAACAGAAAAAATCGATTCGTTTATAAAATGGCTAAAGGAGGCATTAGGCTTCAGCCAAGAGCTTTTTTACATAAACGGCCCCCAAACGCTGCCTCCGCCCTTAAGCCAAGAGGAGGAAACAGCATTAATAGAGGAAGCTCCCTATAATGAGAACGCAAAGAAAACTCTTATCGAAAGAAACCTGAGATTGGTTGTGTATATTGCAAGAAAATTCGAATCAAGCCCTGTGGGCATGGAGGACCTTATTTCTATCGGAACAATCGGCTTGATAAAGGCAATAAACACCTTTAAAAGCGACAAGCAGATTAAGCTTGCCACCTATGCCTCGAGATGCATCGAAAACGAGATTTTAATGTTTTTAAGAAAGAATACAGGAGCAAAAAACGAGCTTTCTCTTGACGAGCCATTAAACGTCGACTATGACGGCAATGAGCTTTTGCTAAGCGATGTTTTGGGAACCGAAAACGATTATGTTTACAAAAGCTTGGAGGAAACCGAGGACAAAAGAATGATTATGAGGGCAATAATGCAATTAGACCCTCGTGACAGACAGATAATCCAGCTTCGATACGGCATAAACCGAAACGGCAGAGAGCTGACACAAAAGGAGGTTGCCGACCTTTTGGGCATATCACAAAGCTATATTTCAAGATTGGAAAAGAAGATAATCAGCCAACTGAAGGATTATCTTACAAAGGAAAATTATTGACTGTTTTTGAAAAAAGGTGTATAATGAAGGCAGAAATAATCGAAAGGAGGTTTGAGTATTCTAAATTTCTTTAAAAAGGAAAAGCCCAAGGAAGAAAAAACGGCTCTTAACACTTTGCCAAAGGCTGTGGCATTTGTGGATTATGAGCATTGGTATATTTCCCTTAAAACCAACTATGGCTTGAAGCCTAATATCAAGGCTTGGTTTGAGGACCTTAATTCTAAATTCAATCTCACAGAAGTGAGCTTCTTTGCCGACTTTTCACACAAAAGCCTTGCCGATGAAATCGGTCGGATAAGACTTTTTTCCAACAAAATCATTGATACAAGAAGTCCAAACGGTGTTCAAAAGGATTTTACGGATTTTATAATTCTCGATAATATGTATCAGAAGGCTTTGTCCTCTGACGATATTGACGTCTTTATATTGTTTTCGGGAGATGGGCATTTCAGCTCGGTAACATCCTTCCTTAAGAATTTCTACCGCAAGGATGTGGTTGTGTATGCTATAAACGGATGCTTTTCAAATCAGCTCCGTGAAACCGCAACTATTTCCTACATACTTCCCACAGAGCAGGATATTAACGAAAGCTTTTACGGCAATATTTTTAATTATCTTAAAACAAGTCCTGCACCAACCTTTAACGATGCAATAGCCACAGCAACAAAAAAGAGCCGAGGCAAGGCCTCGAAGCAGCAGATTACTGCCGCAATGAAAACTCTTATGAAAAATGACGTTATATCGGAAAGAGCCATTGCCAACCAAAAGGGTAAAAAACAAAAAATGCTGTTCGTAGATTGGGAAAAAGCCGAAAAATATATGTCCGATAACTAAAAGTTTTGAAAAAACTATTGTAAACAGCCTGAAATTGTGATATAATAGTCACAGAAAGAATAGCAAATTATCAAGAGAGGGTCCAAAAAGCCCTCTCTTGAATCTTGATAGGAGGTTTTTTATGGCAGACAAGAAAACCAATATTGCCGCAAAGGTAAGAAATGCTGTTGAGGATGTTATAATCAACGCAGGCTATGATCTTTGGGATGTTTCTTATTATAAAGAAGGCCCCGAAATGATATTGGAAATCTCTATTGACAAAAAAGAAGGCATTTCCATTAACGATTGCTCTGCGGTTACAAAGCTTATCGAGCCGATTATTGATGAATTGGATCCTATTGAAGAAGCATATTGCCTTCAGGTGGCAAGCGCAGGCACAGTCCGCCCCTTGGACAAGGAGGAGCATATCCGCTTTGCCTGTGACAACAGATTAAAGGCGAATATCGGTCTTTATGTTGCGGTTGACGGCAGTAAGGAATATGAAGGCATCATCGATTCCTTCGACGGAGAATCAATCACTCTCATAAGCGAGGGCGTTTCCCGTCAGTTTAATTTAAAACAAATTTCAAAAATAAATGCCGAATTTGAAGCTGCGGAAATGCAGGATTCGGAAAATAAGGAGAACGAAAATGAATAAGGAACTGTTCGAAGCTCTTGATGTCCTTGAAAAGGAAAAAGGTATTTCTAAGGACTATATGATCGAAAAAATCGAAGCCGCATTGCTTTCTGCATTCAGAAAAGAAAACGCAGGCTACGAAAACGCAAGAGTTAAGCTTGACCCTGCAAAGCAGGATGTAAAGCTTTATAAGCAGCTTAATGTTGTGGAGGAGGTTCTTGACCCTCATACCGAAATTTCTCTTGACGATGCTCATAACAAATCCAAGCGTTACAAGCTCGGCGATGTTTATGAAATAGAAATGAAAACCAAAACCTTCGGCAGAATCGCTGCTCAGGCTGCAAAGCAGGTTATCATTCAGGGTATCCGCGAGGCCGAAAGAGGAAACATGATTCGCGAATATGAAGAAAAGAAGGAAGAAATCGTTTCTGCTGTTGTTGTAAGAGTTGATCCTACAACCGCTAATGCAACACTTGAAATCGGCAAAAACGAAATGGTTCTTTTCCGTAATGACCAGATTCCCGGCGAAACACTTTCGGTTGGCGACAGAATCAAGGTTTTCATTACCGAAATTAAAAAGGAATCCCGCGGCCCCAGCATTGTCCTTTCCCGTGTTCATCCCGGCTTGGTTTCCAGACTTTTCGAGCTTGAGGTTCCCGAAATCAAGGACGGCACAGTTGAAATTAAGAGAATCGCAAGAGAAGCAGGCAGCAGAACAAAGATTGCTGTTATCTCCAACGACGAAAAGGTTGATGCTATCGGCTCCTGCATAGGTCCCAAGGGCGCAAGAAAGAATAATATCACAGCAGAGCTTTTCGGCGAAAAGCTTGATATAATCCCCTTCAGCGAAAATCCCGAGGAATTTATCAGTGCGGCTCTCGCTCCCGCAACAGTTGAATCGGTTACAAAGCTTCCCGATTCCGATAAGGCTTACAGAGTTATCGTTGCCGAGGACCAGCTTTCTCTCGCAATCGGCAAGGAAGGTCAGAATGCAAGACTTGCCGCTAGATTAACCGGCTGTAAGATTGATATTAAAAGCTCCGCGGCAGTAATCTCCGAATAATTTAAAAAACGGAGGATAAGCCGTGGCGGAAAAGAAAACACCTTTGAGAAAATGCATCGGGTGTAACGAAATGAAGGACAAAAAGCAATTAATACGTATTGTCCGTAACAGCGAAGGCGAGATTTCTGTTGATTTAACAGGAAAGCTCAACGGCAGAGGCGCATATATCTGCAAAAGCATAAAATGCTTTGATGCCGCCGCAAAGGCAAAGCGTATCGAAAAGGCTTTTAAAACCAAAATACCCGATGAAATTTATCCAAAGCTCCGTGAAAGCATTCCCCAAGAGGATTAAAGGAGGCTTTGGATATGGAAAAGAATACCTTGGGTGTCATCGGCCTTGCCGCAAGGGCAAGAGGCATTGTTATCGGCACCAATCAGGTTTTGGAGGCAATAAGAGGAAGGAAAGCCAAGCTTGTGCTTATCGCCTCGGATGTTTCCGATAATACCCGAAAAACACTTAAAGATAAAGCAAATTTCTATTCGGCAAATGCCGAAGAAATCGATATTACCACAGATGAGCTTGGAAAAGCAGTAGGACACAGCAATACTGCAGCAATCGCTTTTACAGATGTTAATTTTGTTAATGCATACAGAAAAAGCATCCATAAAAACGAGGGCAACCAGCAGAAAAGAGGGATTTGATTATGGCAACAACGAGTGAGAAATACAGAATCAACGCGCTTGCTAAGGATTTTAATATTAAAAGCAAGGACCTTATTACAGTCCTTGATAATGCAGGCTTGACAGGAAGAACCCACATGGCGGTTCTTGACGAAGCCGAATTGAGCATTATTTTTGAAACTCTCACCCAACAGAATCAGGTTGATATAACCGCGTTCTTCAAGGAATATGACGATAAGAAGAACGCTAAAAAGGAAGAGGTACGCAAGGCTCAGGAGGCAGCAAAGGAAGCTGCCGCAGAGGAAAAACGCAAGAAAAAGGCGGCTGCAGGAGTTCAACAGCAGCCTCAAAAGAAGCGCTCCAGAGATGAGGTTCGTGTTGTAGATACCCGCGGTACCTCTAATGTTGACCTTTCCAAGTACGACGAAAAGATTCTTAAATATGATTCTGTTGTACCCGAAACACAAACAAGCGTACAGAAGATTAAAAAGAAGAATAAATACGACCAGCAATCTCAAAAGGGCAAAAAGCAGTTTGATAAAAGACAGCAACAGCAGATGCAGCAACAGCAGAAGCAAAAGCCCAAGCCTGTTCAGCTTAAGATAACCGTTCCCGAAACAATTTCGGTTACCGAGCTTGCCTCCCGAAGTCGGAGGCCAAGCGGG
>JAZSFY010000047.1:0-1566 GCA_045532415.1 Eubacteriales bacterium
CGAGGACATCCAAGGAATCGAGGATTTACATAAGCTCCCGTTCCTGACAAAGGCGGACCTCCGCGATGCTTATCCCTACGGTCTTTTGGCTAAGCCTCTTGAGGAGTGCGTACGTATTCAGTCAACCTCAGGTACAACAGGCAGACGTGTTGTTGCCTTCTATACTCAAAACGACGTTGATCTTTGGGAAGATTGCTGTGCAAGAGCAATTGTTGCGGCAGGCGGTACAAACAAGGACGTTTGCCAGGTTGCTTATGGCTATGGTCTTTTCACAGGCGGTGCCGGTCTTCACGGCGGTTCTCACAAGGTTGGCTGCTTGACACTTCCTATGTCCTCGGGTAACACCGAGCGTCAGATTCAGTTTATGACCGACCTTAACGCTACAATTCTTTGCTGTACTCCTTCCTATGCCGCATATATAGGCGAATTCTTGAAGGAACAAGGTTTCAAGCCCGAGGATATTGCTCTTAAGGCAGGTATTTTCGGTGCAGAGCCCTGGACAGAGGAAATGCGCAAAGGTATCGAAGAAACCTTGGGTATCAAGGCTTATGATATTTACGGTCTTACCGAAACATCCGGCCCCGGCGTTGCATTTGAATGCTGCGAGCAGACAGGTATGCACATTAACGAGGACCACTTCCTTGCCGAAATCATCGACCCCGACACAGGCGAGGTTCTTCCCGAGGGCGAAAAGGGCGAGCTTGTTTTCACCTCTCTTGACAAGGAAGCATTTCCCCTTTTGCGTTACCGTACCCGTGATATTTGCGTGCTTTCGCGCAAAAAATGCTCCTGCGGCAGAACGCTTATTAAAATGGCGAAGCCTATGGGCAGAACCGATGATATGCTCATAATCCGCGGTGTAAACGTATTCCCCAGCCAGATAGAAACAGTTCTTCTTAACGAGGGCTATCAGCCTAACTATCAAATCGTTGTTGACAGAGTAAACAACTCCGACACATTTGACGTTAACGTTGAAATGACTCCCGAAATGTTCTCCGACAAGGTTGGCGAAATTCTTAATATGGAAAAATCTCTTGCAAACGCAATGAAGATTATGCTTGGTATCAACCCCAAGGTTCACCTTGTTGCGCCTAAGTCTATCGCAAGAAGCGAAGGCAAGGCTGTAAGAGTTATTGATAAACGTAAATTGGTTTGATTTAGAGAGGAGATTTTGTAATGGCAATTAAGCAATTAACAGTTTTTGTTGAAAATAAGCAGGGCGCACTTGTTTCAATAACCAATACACTTGCTCAGAATAATGTTAATATCCGTGCATTATCTATTGCAGAAACCGAGGATTTCGGTATTCTCCGTCTTATTGTAAACGACGAGGTTACCGCAGAAAAAACTCTTGCCGAGCAGGGTTATCTTATTAAGGTTACCGATGTTGTAGGCGTAAAAATAGGTGATGCCCCCGGCAAGCTTACCGCAGCTTTGGACGTTATCGACAAGGCAGGCATCAACATGGAATATCTCTATGCTTTTATGGCACGTACCGAAAAACACGCTTATGTGGTTCTCCGTGTTGAGGATAACGAAATTGCAGAAGCAGCTCTTGAAAATGCA
>JAZSFY010000210.1:0-5032 GCA_045532415.1 Eubacteriales bacterium
ATATGTATAATTATTTATTTTCAAAACAAATAAATTTTACCAAAAACTTTAGTGATTTACTTGACTAAAGCGAAAAAGTGTGGTAGAATGTGAGCAATTAATAAAAATATAGGTGAACATTATGAGTTCGAGTACTGCTGTTCTTCGCAGAGATGAAGAATTCGTCCTTGATTTGAGACGATTGTATGAATCCTTTGGATACAAAAAATTTAAAATGAGCAAGTTTGAAAAATATGATTTGTATATGGAGAATAAATCCTTTCTCAGAAATACAAACATTATAACCGTAACAGACCCTGCGGGCAGACTTCTTGCGTTAAAGCCTGATATTACGTTATCTATCGTTAAAAATATCCGCGGCGCCGATATTCCCGAGAAGGTTTATTATACCGAGAATATTTATATCGCCGACAGCAATGCAGGCGAAATTAAAGAAACAACTCAGGTAGGCTTGGAATATATAGGCGATTTGGATATAAGAGCATTGGCTGAGATTTTAATTCTGGCTGCAGAAAGCCTTGAGGCAACAGGTGAGAATTATCGTATTGCTCTTTCTCATATGGGATTCGTTTCGGAAATATTGGATTCATTGGGAGTTACCGAAACCGAAAAGGAACGTATTTTCCACCTTGTTTCCCAAAAGAATCTTCACGGTATTAAGGCATTGTGCGCTTCGCTCTCTTTAAATGACGAGGCTGTGGAAAGACTTTGCGGATTAATAACAGTTTGCGGCGAGCTTTCGAAAACTATCGAAGGCGCAAAGGAATTAGTTTGCGGAAACGGTTCTGATGAAAGCCTGAAGGAGCTTTCGGCTTTGTCGGATATTATCGATAGCTTTGGATTGTCCGACAAGTTTATTCTTGATTTTTCTGTTATGAACGATATAAGCTATTACAATGGATTGCTGTTCCAGGGCTATATCGACGGTGTTCCGAAGGCTGTTTTGTCAGGCGGTCGATATGATAATCTGCTTCATAGATTCGGTTGTGAATCATCTGCTATCGGCTTTGGTATTTATACAGAGCTGTTGAATCAGTATAATCACACAACTGATGAATACGATTATGAATATTTGTTGCTTTACGCAACAGATTGTGATCCTTTTGATGTAATAAAAATGCAGAAGGAATTGTCAAAGGACGGTAATCGTTGTATCGCTCTTTCTGCCGAGCCCGAATGGGTAAAATATAAGACAAAGGTCGTTATGGCTTCCGATGGGAGTGTAAAACATGAGTGAATATTTAAATATTGCCCTTCCTAAGGGAAGATTGGGCGAAAAGGTTTTTGCTTTGCTTGAATCGTTGGGATACGGATGTCCCGAAATGCATGACGGAGGCAGAAAGCTTATTTTTGAAAATCCTGAGAATAAGGTTCGTTATTTTTGGGCGAAGCCCTCTGATGTTGCCATATATGTCGAACGGGGTGCCGCTGACATCGGTGTTGTTGGCAAAGATATTTTGCTTGAATATTCTCCCGATGTTTATGAGCTTTGCGATTTGGGCTTTGGAAAATGCAAAATGGCGGTTGCAGGCAAGAAGGGTATGCGTATACCTACCGACCGTACCTTGAGAGTGGCAACAAAGTTTTCCAATATTGCATGGGATTATTATTCAAAGCAATCCAGAAATATTGATATAATTCACCTTAACGGTTCTATTGAAATTGCGCCCTTGCTTGATTTGAGCGACGTAATCGTGGATATCGTAGAAACAGGTGCAACCTTGAGAGAAAACGGTCTTGTGGTTTATGAGGATATTTGCGATATAAGCGCATGTCTTGTTGCAAATAAGGCTTCATATAAGTTTAAATCCGAAAGTGTAAATAAACTTTTGGAATCAGCTATGAATTACATATCGGAGAATTCCAAATGATTAGAATTATCAAAGAATATAACGAAAATGAAATATTTGATAGAAGCTTGCAGGCTTCCGATGTTTCTGATAAAGTAAGCGAAATAATTAAGGATATACGCGCAAACGGTGATGAGGCTGTCCGAAAATATTGTTTAAAATTTGACGGCGTAGAGTTGAATTCCTTTGAAATAGATTCATCCTTGATGAAATCAGCATACGAGCGTATTGATGATGAATTCAGAGCTGTTCTTGATGAAGCTTCGGCAAATATCCGTGAATATCATCAGGCTCAAAAGGGTAATGGATACGAGATTACACGTGATAACGGTGTAAGACTTGGAAGAAAGGTGATGCCCCTGCAAAGGGTTGCGTTATATGTTCCCGGTGGAACAGCGGCATATCCTTCCTCGGTTTTGATGAACTGCATTCCTGCAAAAATTGCAGGAGTTGACGAGGTTATCATGACAACGCCCTCCAAGGATGGCTCTATCCGAGATGACATTCTTGCAGCAGCTTATGTTGCAGGTGTTGACAGATTGTTCTGTATCGGAGGCTCTCAGGCGATCGCTGCCTTTGCCTATGGCACCGAAAGTATTCCTAAGGTAGATAAAATTGTAGGCCCCGGTAATGCTTTTGTAGCAGAGGCTAAAAAACAGGTTTTTGGTGTTGTTGATATCGATATGATAGCAGGCCCCAGCGAGATTCTTATTGTTGCTGACGGTAAGGCGCATCCTTCGGCTGTTGCCGCAGATATGCTTTCTCAGGCAGAGCATGACAAGAATGCATCTGCTGTTCTTGTAACCGATTCTTTGGATTTGGCAGAAAAGGTTTCTTTGCAATTGGAAAGACAGCTTTCTTTGCTTCCCAGAGAAGAAATTGCAAGAGCATCTATCGACAATAATGGTAAAATAATTGTTACCGATACAATTAATGAAGCTATTGAAATTTCAAATAGATTGGCTCCCGAGCATCTCGAGCTTTCCTTGGAAAATGCATTTGAAATGCTTGAAAAAGTAAGAAATGCCGGCTCGGTATTTTTGGGATATAATTGTCCCGAGGCTGTCGGTGATTATTTCTCGGGCACTAATCATGTTCTTCCTACAAGCGGTACCGCATCTTATGCAAGCGCACTTTCGGTAGATGATTTTATAAAAACTATTGAATATACATACTATCCTCAGGATGCGCTTATTAATGACGCAGATAAAATTGCTATGTTTGCTGCTCGCGAGGGCTTGGATGCCCATGCAAGAAGCGTGTTGGTTCGTAAGGAGCTTTTAAAATGAGTTGGGCATTAGATGAAAGGCTTTCATCCTTGAAGGCTTATGTTCCCGGAGAACAGCCAAAGCCGGGGCAATATATAAAGCTAAATACAAATGAATTTCCTTATGCTCCTGCTCAATATGTGGATGAGGCTGCTGCAGATGCAGTAATCAATATGAATCTCTATTCTGATTTGAATTGTACTTCATTGAGAGAGGAATTTAAAAGGGTTTTCGGCTACGGTGATAAAAACGTAATTTTCACCAACGGCTCTGATGAAGGGTTGTATCTTTCATTCTTGGCTTTCTGTGGCAAGAATAGGGGTGTGGCATTCGCTGATATAACCTATGGCTTTTATTCTGTGTATGCAGATTTGTGCGACATTGAAAAGGAAATAATTCCTCTTGCTGATGATTTTAGAATCATTCCCGAGGATTATTACAATTTGAATAAGACTATTTTCATTGCGAACCCCAATGCGCCTACGGGATTAAAGCTAACCCATGACCAATTAGAAGAAATACTTTCAAAGAATGAAAGCATTGTTGTAGTCGATGAGGCTTATGTTGACTTTTCTGCTGACGGAAGCTGTGCAAAGCTTTTGAAAAAGCATAAAAACCTTGTGGTTATCGGCACATTTTCAAAATCTCGTGGTATGGCAGGCGCAAGGCTTGGTTATGTAATTTCAAATGAAGAAATTATTGAGGATTTGGAGAAGGTAAAATATTCCATAAACCCATATAATGTTAATTCATTAACTCAGGCTGTGGGAACTGCTGTATTAAAAAATAATGATTATTATTTGGAATGTATCTCCAAAATTTGTAAAACCAGAGTTGATTTTTCAAATCAATTAGTTGATTTGGGATTTTCGGTAATTCCGTCTGAAACCAACTTTGTGTTTGCAAAGCATCCCGATTATTCAGGAGAGCTTATTTCCGAGGAATTGCGTAAAAATGGTGTTTTGATAAGACATTTCGGAAATGAAAGAATCAAGGATTACGTAAGAATTACTATCGGAACCGAAGAACAGATGAATACTGTTATAGAAATATTAAAGGAAATTGTGGGAGGTCAAAAATGAGAGCTGCAGAAATTAAGAGAACCACAAAAGAAACCGATATCGAGCTTAGCTTGAATATCGACGGTACAGGTATTGCTGATATAGATACAGGTGTGGGATTTTTTGACCATATGCTGACCTTGTTTGCGGCACACGGAATGTTCGATTTAAAGGTTAAATGTAATGGCGATTTAAGCGTTGACGGACACCATTCTGTGGAAGATATCGGTATCTGTCTTGGAAAGGCATTTTCCGATGCATTAGGCGATATGAAGGGTATAAAGCGTTATGCCGACAGAATCATCCCTATGGATGAATCCTTGGTATTAGTTGCTGTTGATATATCCGGCAGACCTCATTTGGAATTTGACCTTGAGCTTCCTTCAACAAAGGTTGGCGATTTTGATACCGAATTGGTTGAAGAATTTTTCCTTTCCTTTGTAAGAAACAGCAAGATAACATTACACATTAAAAAGCTTGCAGGGAAGAATACTCACCACATAATCGAAGGCTGCTTTAAGGCGTTTGGCAGAGTTATGGATGATGCTACCGCTATTGATACACGCAGAGCAGATGTTTTGCCCTCAACGAAAGGTGTTCTCTGATGGTAGGTATTATTGATTACGGTGTCGGCAATTTGTTTTCTCTTAAGTCCTCCTTTGCTTATATAGGAATCAATGCCGAAATAGTAAAAAATGAAAAAGAAATCGCAAAATGCGATAGAATTATTCTTCCCGGTGTCGGTGCATTCGGAGATGCTGCAAATGCATTGAAGAATACAGGCTTGGACGTGGTTGTAAAAAAGATTGCCAACGAAGGTATGCCATTGATGGGTATTTGCTTGGGTATGCAG
>JAZSFY010000320.1:0-5377 GCA_045532415.1 Eubacteriales bacterium
TAATATAGTCTGCCGCCTTCAAAGCGCCTTCGGCAAAGAGCGCACGGCTTTCTGCTGTGTGTTTGAGGCTGATTGTTTCACCATTACGGGAAAGAAGAACCTCATGCTCGCCAAAGATACCTCCGCAACGAACCGAAGAAATACCGATTTCGTTTTGGGGGCGAACCATGTGACGGGAAGCGCGCTCTGTTACAAATTCGGTTCCCTCGGGCATAAGCTCTGCAATTCTTTCTGCGATCATAAGTGCAGTTCCGCTGGGGGCATCGAGCTTATTGCGGTGATGCTTTTCGATGATTTCGATATCGCAATCTCCGCCCAATGCTGTATATGCCGCACGGCAAAGGTCGATGAGAAGGTTAACTCCCAAGGACATATTTCTGGAATAGAACACAGGATAATCCTTTGCAAGCTCCTTTATCATAGCAAGCTCGCTTTCGTTATGACCTGTGGAGGAAATTACACAAGGAATTCCTGTTTTCTTAACAAAACTATAGATTTCGGGAATTGCGGTATGATGAGTAAAATCGATTACCGCATCAGCCGATTCCTTGACATCCTCAATAGAATTATAGAAGGGAACATCAAAATCGGGAGTGCCGAATTTATCAACAGCAGCGGCAATTTCGATCCCCTTTGCATTTGCGGCGGCGATTATCTCTCTGCCCATTCTGCCGCAAGCACCGTTTAAAATTATCTTCATTATATTATGTATCCTTAAAATTATTTAATCAAGCCTTGTTCGCGCATAAGCTTAAAGAGTTTTTCGTCGTCTGCCGCATCCATAGGACAGAGAGGCATACGGAATTCGTTCTGGCAATAGCCCATTTTTGCAACAGCAGTCTTAACAGGAATGGGGTTAACCTGCATAAACAAGCCATTCATCAAGCGGAGATACTTAAGTTGCATTGCAGCAGCGGTCTTGAAATCGCCGTCCAAGCAAGCCTTTGCCATTTTGTGTGCTTCGGCAGGCATAATGTTGGAGAATACCGAAATAACACCGATAGCACCCATAGACATAAGAGGAACGATCTGCTGGTCATCACCGCTATACATATCCATATCGCCTGCACAAGCCTCGAGAACCTCCATCATAAGGAGAAGATTACCGCTTGCTTCCTTGGTTGCAACAATGTTTTGATGCTTTGCAATCTGCTTATAGGAATCAACAGAAATGCAGAAGCCTGTTCTGCCGGGAACGTTATAAACGATACAGGGAATGTTTACAGAATCAGCGACCTGATTGAAGTGGGAAACGATACCCTTCTGAGAGCATTTGTTATAATAAGGTGTTACGAGAAGAAGACCGTCTGCACCTGCCTGTTCAGCAAAACGGGAAAGCTCGATAGCATACTGTGTGTTATTAGAGCCTGTACCTGCAATAACAGGAACGCGGTGGTTTACCTTTTCAATAGCAAATTCAACAACCTTTTTATGCTCGCAGTCGTCGAGTGTTGCAGGTTCGCCTGTTGTACCGCAAACCACAAGTGCATCAATACCGCTTGCGATTTGGAATTCAAGCATTTTTTCAAAAGCGGCATAGTCAACGGCGCCGTCCTTGAAGGGAGTGATAAGAGCAGTAGCTGCACCTTGGAAAATAGGCTTTTTAATAGACATAATTATTTCCTCGCATTAACATTTATTTCAAAAAATATATTCAGTTTATTCTAACACTATTAAAAACAAATGTCAATAAAAACAGTAAAATTTCTGCACACAGCCAAGGCGATTATTACCAAACAATTCCAAACAAAAAAGGGCTGAGATTTCAGCCCTTTTTCCTATGGAAATATCAAAATTAATCCAAAACGATTTCCTTGCCCTGCTCGGAGGAATCATACATAGCCTGCATCATTGTAGCAGTAATGATAGCCTTATCAATATGAGAAGGAAGGGTTTCGCCGGTCTTGATGCAACGAATGAAGGAGTCGATTTCATTCTGGAACATATTAGATTCCTTATACTTAGGCTTGAAGCTTACAAGACTGTCGCAAGCAGTTGTATATACAGTAAAGTCACCGCCATAGTTAAGACGTGCGCCTGCCTTGGTACCGATGAAATCGATATAGCCTTCGCCAACACCGATATTCTGAGCCCAAGCACCGTTAAAGGTGATTGTAGGACCTTCGGTACGAACAAAGCCTGTTACAAAGTCGTCAACATCATAAACACCGTTAAGGTCCTTTGTTTCCTCGGACCACATGCTTTCGTAAACATATTTATCCATGTCAACGCCAAGCTTGGAGAACGCCTTTGCGGAAACTGTCTTGGGCTTGGGATCGTTCATACAGTACATAACAATGTCAAGATAGTGAACGCCCCAGTCAATAAGAACGCCGCCGCCTGCAATAGATTTATTTGTGAAAGCACCGCCAAGACCGGGAATAGAACGGTGAGCACGGAAGCTTACATAAATGTGATAGATTTCGCCAAGCTCGCCGGATTGGATAATATCACGAAGACGGTTAACAGCAGAGTTAAAGCGGTTAACAACACCGATATTCAAAACCTTGCCTGTTTCGTGCTGAGCAGCCTGCATTTCCAATGCCTCGGAAAGAGTTCTTGCAGAAGGCTTTTCGCAAAGAACATGCTTGCCTGCACGAAGGCAGTCGATAGAAATATCACGATGCATCTTGTTGGGAGTACAAACAGATACAGCCTCAATTTCAGGATCCTCAAGAATTTGATGATAGTCCTCGATAGCGGTGCCGCAGCCATATTCCTTAACGCAAGCCTCAGCCTTATCCAAAAGGACGTCGCAGAAATATTTAATTTCAACCTCATCGTTCTTCATATAAGAAGGAATGTGAGCGCTGTTTGCGATACGGCCGCAGCCGATTATGGCAATTTTCATCTTAGACATTTTAAAAACCTCCAAAAAATTCAATATTCACTTAATAAATATACATTTTATATATTTACAAACTCGATTCTAGCACATTGTTAGTTAATTTTCAATAAGATTTATAAATATTTATAAAAAAATACTTGACAGAAAGAATCAATTCATATATACTTTTAAACAACAAAAGCAATGATGGGGAAAAAGCTATCATTTTCCGCTTTTCAGAGAGCCGTTGGTTGGTGCGAAACGGCAAGCGTTATGTTAGTGAGCTCACCCCTGAGCTGCCGTTCCGAGGATTAATATCGTTAGGTTCGGTCGGGTTTCTCACCGTTATCATGAGAGCGTGCTGTTGGGCGTGCAATCGATAATAATGACTTACCCATGCTCTGTCTACGCTTTTGACAGAGCTTTTTATTTTTATCTTACCACTATTCTAAGGAGAAGAAAGATGAAATTATCGTTTTCCACACTTGCCTGTCCCGAATTCAGCTTTGCGGATATGTGTGCAATGGCAACAGACTTGGGCTTCAACGGTATTGAAGTAAGAGGCTTGGGCAGAGATATTTTTGACAAAAAGCATAATATGCCCTTTGCCAAGGAAAATCTTCAGGAAACTGTTAAAAAATTAAGCTCTATGGGTTTGGAGGTTGCTTGCTTCAGCTCTGACTGTGTTTTGCGCTATCCCGAGCTTGCCGAAGAAAACAAAAGAATCGTAACCGAATATATCGAAGCCGCAAAGGCATTGGATACAAAATTCGTCCGTGTTCTCGGCGATGACGGTCCTCATCCCATTGACAACGGCAACGATGCCGAGGTTTTGAAGCAGCTTTTGGATTTGGTTCCTATTGCCGAAGAAGCAGGGGTAACCCTTCTTATCGAAACAAACGGCGTTTACAGCGACACAAAGAGATTGAAGGCTATCCTTGACCAAATCCACAGCGACAACGTTAAGGTCATTTGGGATATTCACCACCCATACCGTTTTGCAAAGGAAACTCCCGAGGAAACAGTTCAGAATTTGGGTATGTATATCGCCCATGTTCACATAAAGGACAGCATCGAAGAAAACGGCAAAATCATGTATAAGCTTATGGGCGAAGGCGATATGCCTATTGAGGATGCCGTAAATGCATTGCGCTCTATTAATTTTGAGGGATATTTCTCATTGGAATGGGTTAAGCGTTGGGCTCCCTATCTTCAGGACGCGGGCATCATTTTCCCCAACTATGTCAATTACATGAACGGCTTTGAAGGCAAGACCGGCACAAGCGATATGCTTATTGATGACCTTCGCGGTCAGGGTAAATATATCTGGCAGAAGAATATGCTTATCGACCTTACCTTCCCTCAGGTTCTCGACAGAGTTTGTGAGGCGTTCCCCAATCAATATGCCTTTAGATTCACCGAAATGGATTACACCCGTACTTATCCTGAATTTAGAGATGATGTTGACAAATTTGCAAGAGCCTTAATCTCCTTGGGAGTTAAGAGAGGCGACCATGTTGCAGTTTGGTCTACCAACCTTCCTCAATGGTACATCGCTTTCTGGGCAACAACCAAAATCGGTGCGGTTCTTGTAACAGTAAACACAGCATATAAGATTTATGAAATAGAATATCTTCTCCGTCAGTCCGACACTCATACTCTTGTTATGTGTGACGGATATAAGGACAGCGATTACAACGCTATTATCCATGAGCTTTGCCCCGAATTGGACAGCCACACTCCCGGCAAGCCTCTTTACACCAAGCGTCTTCCCTTCCTTCGCAATGTTATAACCATTCAAAGTCAGCAAAAGGGCTGTCTTACATGGGAGCAGGCACTTGAATATGCAGATTTAACTCCTATCGAGGAGGTTTACAGAAGAGCATCACTTATCAGCAAGCATGATGTTTGCAATATGCAGTATACATCGGGTACAACAGGCTTCCCCAAGGGCGTTATGCTCACTCACTATAACGTTGTTAACAACGGTAAAAATATCGGCGACGGCATGGACCTTTCCACCGCAGACAGAATGATGATTCAGGTTCCCATGTTCCATTGCTTCGGCATGGTTTTGGCAATGACCGCCTCGGTAACTCACGGTGTTACCATGTCCCCCTTGACATATTTCTCTCCCAGACGAGCATTGGCTTGCATTAACAAGGAAAAAATAACCTGCTTCCACGGCGTTCCTACAATGTTCATTGCAATGCTGGAAAACGAGGATTTTGAAAAGACCGATTTCTCTTACATGAGAACAGGTATTATGGCAGGCTCTCCCTGTCCTGTTAAGGTAATGCAGGATGTTGTTGACAAAATGCACATGACCGAAATTACAATAGTTTACGGTCAGACCGAGGCTTCCCCCGGATGCACAATGAGCTTGACCACCGACAGCCTTGAAGCAAGAGTAAACACAGTAGGCGGCGCAATGTTCGGTATCGAATGTAAGATTGTGGACCCCGAAACAGGAAAAGATCTCCCCGATAATGTAGACGGCGAATTTGTTGCAAGAGGATACAATATCATGAAGGGTTATTATAAAATGCC
>JAZSFY010000177.1:0-2869 GCA_045532415.1 Eubacteriales bacterium
CCTGCCCCGAATCCAGCATTATAACAGTAGGCTTGCGTAAGATTTCTCTTGATGACCGTAAGATGGAGGTTAATGTTTATATTTCCGACTCCGCTTACGTTTATATGGATGTTCCCGAGGATTATGTTTATCCCACAAGCCCCAATGTTTCTTTCTTCTATAATGCGCTCCCCGATGATTGTAAATATGCATTCGGTACCTATGGCTCCTATCCTGCCAACCGAGTCTGCATAGAGCATTACCACCCCGAGGAAAAGGAAGAAGACAAACCAAACGAACCTGCCGTCCCTGCAGGGTAAGTAAATAGCCGAAAAAAATGCTGTTGCTTGAATCGCAACAGCATTTTTTCTTTTAATTACATTTCCTTAAAAAATTCCAATTCTTCGCCGTCGGGGCCGTAAACAAAGGCGATTCGCATTGTTAACGGACGGCTTGCACCCTCGGGAGAAACCGTCACGGGAGGTGTTTTGGGTTTTGCGCCGTTATTTAATGCCGTTTGGTAGGCAAAATCCACGTCATCGGCTCTCAACGCAAGGTGGAAAAAGCGCTTATCATTGTTTTCGCATTGTTCGCCTCCTGCGAAAAGCTCGATACAACCGCCGTCACCCATGTCAAGCATAACCGCACGACCGTCGCCCTCGCCCCAGCAAACCTTTTCGGTCAAGCCAAGGGATTTATAAAACTCAAGAGATTTATCAAAATCCGAAGCCTTCAATGCAATATGGTGAAAGCCCATACCCTTAATTATTTGGTTCATCTTCTTTTACCTTTCTTAATGCTCGGCTTACCTGAAGGAGATTTGTTTGATGCAGGCTTTCTGTTTGAGCAGTTTTTACCCTTAGCAGGAGTTTTTTCATAATGCTTGGGAGGCTCGGGACGTACAAGACATTCCTTGCCAAAGCCTATAAGGTCCTCTCTGCCTGCCTTTTTCAAAGCCTTGCGAACCAAGGGTGCATTTGCAGGACGGGCAAACTGAAGCAAAGCCCTCTGCATCTGCTTTTCCTCATAATCGCGGGCAACATAAATAGGTTTAAGTGTTGCAGGGTCTATTCCCGTATAGAACATACAGGTGGATGCAGTTCCGGGGGTAGGATAGAAATCCTGAACCTGCTCGGGATTGAGATTATTTTTCTTTAAATAAAGAGCAAGCTCGATTGCGCTGTTTAAATCGCTTCCGGGATGGGAAGAAATAAGATAGGGAACAATATATTGCTCCTTCCCTGCTTCCTTGGTTAATTGAGCGAATTTCGCCTTGAATTTGTCGTAATCCTCAATAGGAGGCTTGCCCATAAGCTTTAAAACATGGTTACAGCAATGCTCGGGGGCAACCTTTAAATGACCCGAAACATGGTCATTAACAAGCTTTTTGAAGAATTTCGGGTTTTTGTCTGCCAAAATATAGTCATATCGCAAGCCCGAACGGATGAAAACCTTTTTCACCTTGGGTACAGCCTCAATTTTCTTCAAAAGCTCGATATATTCGGTATGGTCAACCTGCATATTTTTACAAACAGAGGGAGTGAGGCAATTTTTGCCCTTGCAGACGCCGTATTTCTTTGCCTTTTCGCATCCGTTTGTTCTGAAATTGGCGCTGGGGCCGCCTACGTCATGGATATATCCCTTGAAATCGGGCATTTCCACAATTTTTTCCGCCTCGGCAACACAGGATTCTATGGAACGGGAGGTTACTGTTCTGCCCTGATGAAAGGCAATAGAGCAGAAATTACAGCCTCCAAAGCAACCGCGGTTGTGAGTTATAGAAAACCTTACCTCCTCGATTCCGGGGATACCGCCGTCCTTTTCATAGGAGGGATGATAGGTTCGCATATAGGGCAGAGAATAAACCGCGTCAAGCTCCTTTCGTGTTAAGGGAGCCATAGGAGGGTTCTGAACCAAAAGCTTTTCGTCATAGCCCTCGGTTATAGCCTTGCCGTATATATGGTCTTGGTTGTCCGATTGGATTTTAAATGCAGAGGCAAAAGCCATATTATCGGATTTGATATCGTTAAATTCACCGCAGAAAACATGGTCAAAATGAGGCTTGAAATCACGGCTTTCCATGAAAACGGTGCCTCTTACATCCCTGATTTTCTTTATAGGAACACCCTTATCAAGCAGGAATGCCAAACGGCGGAGAATATTTTCCCCCATACCGTAGGTTAAAATATCCGCACGGGAATCCACAAGAACACTTCTGCGAACCGAATTTGTCCAATAATCATAATGGGCAAAACGTCTTGTAGATGCCTCCAAGCCTCCGATTATTATAGGAACATCTCCATAAGCCTCTCGGATACGGTTGCAATAAACAATAACAGCTCTGTCGGGACGCTTGCCTATTTTTCCGCCGGGTGTATAATAATCATCGTTTCTACGCTTTTTGGATGCTGTATAATGAGCGACCATTGAATCGATATTACCCGAATTTACAAGAAAAGCTAATCTGGGCTTGCCAAACCGCATAAAATCTGTTTTGCTTTTATAATCGGGCTGAGGAATTATGGCAACCGAAAAGCCCTCTGCCTCTAAAACACGAGAAATTATGGCGGTACCAAACGAGGGATGGTCCACATAAGCATCCCCTGTTACGATTATAAAATCGGGCTGATAATCAATTTCGTGGGCAAATATAGGTAAAAACGGCATAAAACTTTTTTCGCTCCGTAATAATTTAAAATTAATTTCAATATATTTTATCATCTATTTGTAAAAAAGTAAAGAAAAACAAAAATTTATATTGACAAACGCATGAAAGTATTATACAATATACTTAACAAAAAGGCAATAGTTCCCAGGGAAATAACAAAAAATTATCATTGTAAGGGAGAAAAATCATGAATGAAGTTAAAGTTGCGCTGATCGGTTTCAA
>JAZSFY010000084.1:0-5763 GCA_045532415.1 Eubacteriales bacterium
GCTGAGTAGCTACGCCACCTTCGATGAAGCCTGCTGCAGCGAGTAGCCATCCGGAGATCGCGGTACCGAGACCGCCGCCGATCTTTACACCCAGTGATGTGCAGGAGTACATTGTACCGTCGATACGCTTGCCTGTAGTAAGGTGAGTATAGTCAGACGCAGAAGCGATAACAGCATTCAGGTCGCCCTGAAGAGGACACATACCGAGAGAAGCGATAGCTGTGAATACTAACATCAAGGGGACGCTTCCCATATAAGCCGCCACAATAACAAGGATTCTTGCAACGGTAGCCAAAGCATATCCGCTATAGTTTATCTTGTACATACCGCCTAATTTTGCAATAATGGTGGGCACTAACAGCAAGCCGATAATCATGGGAATGTTGAGCGCTGTAGCGAACCTGCCCATTAGGTTTGCATCGCCGAGAACATAGGTCATATAATAGGTGCCTACACCTGTGAAAGCGGTATAAAGCTGAGTGAGCAGATAAACACCTAAAATCAAAAGGTAGAATTTGTTTTTGATAAGTAATCCGGCAGCTTCACGGAGTGTGTATTTTTCTGTGGGAGCAGAAGAATTAGTTTGGGTTTCATTTTCGTCCTCGGGAAGCTCTTTCAAGGATAAAGCAGAGATTGTGTTGGAAATAATACCGATAATAACATAGATTAATGCAACGATTCTCCATGCCTCGGCGGTATTGCCAAAGTGTGCAACAAGACCAAATGTAACAGCCTGAATAATTGTGCTGGTGGTGAATGCGAAAACAAAGCGGAGAGAACCTAACTGAACACGTTCGTTTTCATTTTTGGTAACAAGAGCCGTTAATGCAGAATAAGCAATATTGTTTGCGGTGTAGAAACCTGCATTTAACATTACATAGAAGATGAAGAAGAAGGCGTATTTTGCAACAATACCCCAAGATGTGGGAATTGCAAAGATTGCGAACAGACAGACACCGCATCCAAAATAAGCAAACAGCATCCAAGGACGAGCTTTACCCATTTTGGTTTTGGTCTTATCTATAAGAGAGCCGAAAATTATATCTGAGATGCCGTCGAAGATTTTGGCAACTGCCATCAAGGTACCAACAATACCGGGATTCAAACCGACAGTATCGGTTAAGTAAATCATAACGAAGAAGGTTAGGAATGCGTAAACCACGTTGCCTGCAATGTCGCCGGAACCGTAGCCTATTTTGTTATACCATTTTAAGTATTTTTTCTGTTCCATAGTGATTCTCCTTGTTTGTTTTTTTGTTTAAATACCTTGCTCTGCAGTAGCAGGGTTTTGCTTTTGATTGGTGTTATCTCCAATCTTCTTGTCTATATTGTATTGAATTTATGCAGATATTACAATAAACAAGATATAGCAAAATATGCACAAAATCACTTTTGGTGTTGAAAAACACCGCAATTTGATGTATAATATAAAAGCAGAGTGAAATAAGCCGAAGGAGAATACTTATGTATATCAATGTTGCATATGTAGATGAAGAAAATCCAAATCTCGAAGATCTTTCTGTTCCTTTAAGAATAAACAATTGCGGCTATTATCGTGTTCATACAACTCCTGTTATCGAAACACCTCATCCCGAGGGAAGAAATGACTATCAATTATTATATATCTCATCGGGCAAGGGGCATTTTTATTTCAAAGGAAGCAAGGATGCAACCATTGTTACCAAAGGCAATATGATTCTCTTTCGCCCAAAAGAGCCTCAAGTGTATTATTACTATGCGGTGGATAAGACCGAGGTTTATTGGGTGCATTTCACCGGCTCGCAGGTTGAAAATATCCTTGACCATTACGGCTTGCCAAAGAACGAAAATGTGTTTTTTACCGGTACATCGCCAGATTACCAATGGATATATAAACAAATGATATTGGAGCTTCAGCTTCATCGAAAGAATTACGAGGAATTATCGGGAATGCTTCTCCGCCATGTTTTGCTTATGATAAACCGTTATCTTGACGAGGGCAAAACGGCAGGCAACGAGGTTATGAACGAGATTGAAAGAGCGACACATTATTTTAATGAAAACTACAATAAGCCCATCAAAATCGAGCAATATGCCGAAGAACACCTTATGAGCACAAATTGGTTTATTCAAAGCTTTAAGAATATAACCAAGGTCACTCCTATGCAATATATCCTTTCATTGCGTATCACCGCCGCAAAAGGTCTGCTTGAAAAGACCGATAAGAATATAACCGAAATTGCAGAATCTGTGGGATACGATAACCCTCTCTATTTCAGCCGCCTTTTCAAAAAATATACAGGCCATTCCCCATCGGAGTATAAGAAATCAGCAACTAAAAAATAGGGACATCTAACGATGCCCTTATTTTCATTTAAAGAATATTTTATTATGCTTAAACAAGTCAATTAAAAGTACACCAAGTATAAGGCCTGCTATGCCTTGCACAGCGTTTGCAGGAATATTCACCGCAGAAGGAATGAATCCGTATAAAAATCCCTCGAATACATAATAACCCAATATCATCATTATTTCAGCCAAAATACCGCTTATGATTCTCGAAAAGCGGTTTCCGAATTTTTTACTTGATAATTTATATCCGTAAAAAGCCATCAATGCCATACATCCCTTAATTATATAGGTTGCAGGTGCATAAATAACATAGCCCGAAAACAAATCCGCCAATGCAGAACCGAGCCCTGCGGCAAGGAATCCATAGGCAGGCGAAAGAACCCAACCTGCAAGCAATACAACGCAATCGCCTAAATTTAAATACCCTTTAAGGGGTGATGGTATTTTAATAATTATTGTTGCAACACAAGTCAACGCCGCCATAAGCGCCGCCATAACGATTTTCTTTGTTTTTGTATTCATTTTCCTAAAATTCCTTTACATATTGATGAAAATAATATATACTCAATCTGACCATATAACAATCACCAATGTAGGAGAATTTTATATAACCAGATGAAATACACAATAAATAAAGAAAACCGTCCCATATATTTGCAATTATATAAACAAATACGGGACGATATTATCGCAGAAAACTATCCTTATAACACCAAACTGCCCTCAAAACGTTGTCTTGCGGAAGAAACAGGCGTCAGCACCATAACCGTGGAGCACGCCTATGCTCTGCTTTGTGATGAAGGATATATAGAAGCCAGAGAAAGAAGCGGATATGTGGTCGTATTCCGCAAAAATGATGGTTTTGCTGTGGCAAATGAGCAACATACAGAGCATACCTTGATTCATACAAAACACACCTATCCCGATTTTCCCTTGTCGGTGCTTAGCAAAACTATGCGCAGCGTATTAACCGAAAATGGTGATCTGTTGCTCGAAAAATCACCTAATTGCGGATGTTTTGAACTGCGTGAGGCTATTCGTCATTACCTTGCAAGAAACCGAGGTATTCAAGTTGAAACCGAGCAAATTATTATCGGTTCGGGGACAGAATATCTTTATGGACTTATTGTTGAACTATTGGGCAGAAATTTAATTTATGCCATAGAATCGCCGTCATATAATAAAATAGAACAGGTTTATAAAGTCGCCGAGATTACCTACGATTTGTTACCCCTTATAAACTGTGGAATCGACAGCACAGCACTTTCCAAAACAAAAGCAGATGTATTACATACAACACCCTACCGAAGCTATCCCAGCGGTGTTACCGCAACAGCATCAAAACGACACGAATATATCCGTTGGTCTGAACAAGGAAAACGCTATATCATTGAAGATGATTTTGAATCGGAGTTTTCGGTTTCAGCTAAACCAACAGAAACATTGTTCGCTCTATCTGAAAAAGATAATATAATCTATTTGAATACTTTTTCAAAGACTATTTCTCCGTCGTTGCGTATTGCTTATATGGTGTTGCCTAAACATCTTGTTGAAATCTTTGATGAAAAGCTCGGTTTTTACTCCTGCACAGTTTCTACATTTATGCAGTATGTTATCGCTGAATTGATAAATAACGGTGATTTTGAAAGACATATCAACCGCGTCAGACGAAATAAAAGGAAAGAATTAATCGATAAATCCGAATAATCTAATAATATCCAACAACACCGCCGAGAACTAAATCTCTCGGCGGTGTTATTATGAATAGCGGTTTATTATTAGTTATGTTTTCAAATCCAAGCGGAGTTCAGCGACTCAGCCATTCTATGTTTGTTGCTTTGGTTCGCCGAAGCGCTGAAAATGGACGATTTCGCGCTCGCGTAGGAACTTGATCGGGTCTGCAACATCGGGATCGTCGCAGAATCTCAAGATGTTGTCATAGGTCTTTCTTGCTTTCTGCTCAGCTGCCAAATCCTCCGAAAGGTCAGCGATAGGGTCGCCTGTGGATTGGAAATAGGATGCCGTAAAGGGAACTCCGCTTGCCGCAACGGGATAAAGACCGGTTGTGTGGTCAACATAGTAGGCATCGAATCCGCTTTCCTTTATCTCCTCAAGACTAAGATTTCTGGTAAGCTGATACACAATAGCACATATCATTTCCATGTGTGCTAATTCTTCCGTGCCGATGTCAGTTAAAATGCCAATGGCTTCGTTATAAGGCATGGAATAGCGTTGGGAAAGATAGCGCATTGCGGCGCTAAGCTCGCCATCGGGGCCGCCGAATTGGGAAATTATCATTTTCGCCAAGGCGGGGTTGGGATTTTTGATATTAACGGGATATTGAAGCTTTTTGTCATAAGTCCACATGGTCAGTCCTCCTCTCCTTGCCAGGGCCATTTGCCGTATATCCATGACCAGCCTGTGGCGGGTTTACCGTTCCATGCGGCATTAGCGGTCAAGGGGCCGTACATTTCTTGGTACTGTGCAACAGCTTCGTTCATGGATTTAACAGCGGCTGAGTGCTTTTCGAGCGCGCGCTTGTTTTCGGGATGACAATCAAGATAAAGAGCGCATTCATGAGCCACAAATGCATACATTTGAATTTTTCTCATTAAGGCTTTGCGATTTGTATTCATTTGCGGCCACCTCTCTTTCCTCCGTAAAAGGGAAGGTCGAGCTCTTGGAAAAGAGTTCCGCGCTCCAATGCCTTGTCGGCATCATAGAGCTTCTCAAACCTTTGGAAGGGAACATACATCATAGCCAAGGAAACCTTTGGAGGGAAGGTGCTTTCGTCGGGCTCGGGAATCGGCATAGGCGCTTGGTCCATGCAAAAGAGTCCGCAATCATTTTGAAGCATTGTTTTTCTCCTTTTGGTGTTTTTTCTTCAAGAAGCGCGTGTGCGCTCCTTGTTAAAAGTATATGTGGATTCACCAAAAATGTAGACAGAGAGTCGGCTTAATAAAAATCGAAAAAGGTATTGATTTTTATTGCTGTATGTGATAGAATAATCGGGCGCGAAAAGAGAAGTACATTTTTGCGAATTAAATATGTGGGTGTAGCTCAGTTGGTTAGAGCACTTGCTTGACATGCAAGGGGTCGTTGGTTCAAGTCCATTCATCCACACCAGAAAAAACCTTGTCATTGACAAGGTTTTTTCAGCTAAATCCGCCCTTTCGGGTGGGTTAAATCGCCTACGGCGGCTAAATTGCCCTTCGGGCAGCTAAATTCGCCTCGACGGCGAGTTGGTGGCTTTAATTTAGCTGTGAGCGAAAGCGAACAATTTAGCTACGTAGTAATTTCGCTATTGCGGAGCAATAATTTAGCCGTAAGAAAGGTTATTAATATGGCAGAAAGTATTATGCTGGAAAAAGCAGAGGATTTTGCTGTGGAAATAGTAAATCTGTGCCGAAATATAAAGGAAACAAAGCGCGA
>JAZSFY010000207.1:0-8173 GCA_045532415.1 Eubacteriales bacterium
TTGAGGATGCCGCAATACTCACGTATTGCAAGACCGAAACGCCGAAAAGGGCGCAAAAAGACGACTTTTAGGTGGTTCGGATTTGCTTAACTCACTCTAGACAAAAAAACAGCGCTGCCGCAAGCGTCGGCTTACAACAGCGCTCTTTTTAAAAATCCCTTTATGCCTGAGGAGCGTCAACAGGGCACACGCCTGCACATGCGCCGCATTCTACACAAGTATCGGGGTCGATAACATATTTGCCTTCTTCGTTAACAGAAATAGCGCTTACAGGGCATTCTGCTTCGCAAGCACCGCAACCAAGACAAACATCATTGTTAATAGTATAAGCCATAATTAAGTACCTCCGTTTTTCTTAATCAGATAACACCTCAATAATATCACAAACAAATTATAATTTCAATAGGTTAGCAAACGCTAACCCTAAAGTTTTTTATAGAAAATTTCTCCTGATAGTTTTCTCTATTTGGGTTTTTTAACAAAAAAATAAAAGGCTCGATTGACCGAGCCCTTTAAATATCAGTTAAATGTCTTATCCAAAGCAGACTGAAGGTCGGCAAGAATATCGTTAATATCCTCGATACCAACCGAAATACGGATAAGTCCGCCGTCGATGCCTGCGTTAACAAGCATTTCGTCGCTTAGCTGACGGTGAGTGGAGCTTGCAGGGTGGAGAACACAGGAATGAACCGTCGCAACGTGAACAGCATTAACGAAAAGGGAGAGAGAATTCATAAACTTCTCTGCCGCCTTTCTTCCTCCCTTAATACAGAAGGAAACTACGCCGCCGCAGCCCTTGGGAAGATATTTTTTCGCCAAGGAATTATATTTATCTGTTTCAAGACCTGCATAGTTAACAAATTCCGCATGACCGCTTTCCTGAAGGAATTTAGCAACGGTAAGAGCGTTTTCGCAATGGCGCTGAAGGCGCACATCAAGGGATTGCATACCCAAATCAAGAAGGAACGCCGCCTGAGCCGTAGGATAAACACCCAAATCGCGGACAAGCTGAACTCTCATTTTTGTAATATAAGCAAGCTTGCCGAAGGATTCGGTATAAATAAGACCGTGATAGGAATCATCGGGAGTACAAAGACCGGGGAATTTATCGTTTTGTGTCCAATCAAAATTACCGCTGTCAACAACACAACCGCCAAGCTGAACAGCATGACCGTCCATGTATTTAGATGTAGAAAGAACAACAATATCTGCGCCGAAATCAATAGGACGGCAGAGAACCCCTGTTGCAAAGGTGTTGTCCACAATAAGAGGAATACCTGCATTATGGGCAACCTCTGCGATTCTTTCAATATCGAAAACAGAAAGAGCAGGGTTGGCAATAGTTTCACCGAAAATAAGCTTGGTGTTGGGCTGAATAAGCTTTGCCAATTCCTCGTTGGAAATATCCTGGTCAAAGAAGGTACAATCGATACCGAATCTCTTTAAGGTAACGGCGAAAAGGTTGGTTGTACCGCCGTAAATCTTAGAAGAAACCAAAATATGGTCGCCTGCGGAAGCGATGTTTGTAACCGCCAAAAAGCTTGCCGCCTGACCGGAATTGGTACAAAGAGCCGCAACACCGCCCTCTAAATCGGCAATCTTCTTTTCAACACAATCAACAGTAGGGTTGGAAATACGGGAATACATATGACCGTCTGCTGTTAAATCGAAAAGCTTGCCGATGTCCTCGGGAGAGCTGTAGGAATAGGTTGTGCTTTGATATATAGGCAAAGCCAAGGGCTCACCGTTTTGGGGATGATAGCCCGAATGAATACATTTTGTAGCGGGAGAATATTCTTTTTTCATTTTTATACACCTGTTTTCTGTCTGTTGTAGGAGCCGTCAAGGTCGCGCAATTCCTTTGCGGCGTCAGCCCAGTCGGGGTTGAGAGCAACATCGTGATAGGTAAAATCGTTATGAGAGAAAATTGTAGCCAAATGCTTGGACGCCATATCTGCTCTCATGTTTGTTTCGCAGGATGCCAAAACCTTCGACATAACCTCGATGTTCATTGTGGAAACCTCGTTTGCCATAAACTGGTTATAAAGAGAATTGGCAATAAGGCCGTAAATTTCATTTTCGGCATAAATACATTCCGAGGAGAAATTGTAATAAAGAAGCCATTCAAGCTTGGTTTTGCCCTCGTATTTTTCGTTAAGACCGATTTTTCCGTCGGGGCAGGTTATTGTAAGAGTGTAATTCTTGGGCTTATCCGCCTCGTTTTCATAAACCTCATCCTTATATTCGGGATTTGTGAAAACAATATCCTGCTCGAAAAGAATATGTGCACCGGGGATTACCGAAGCGATTACGGGAAGGCTTTCGGGAGTGAATCTCAAGCAATATTTTGTTTCGATGCCTGTTAACGCAGTAACGCTCTTGCAGATTTCGTCGGGAGTCATTGCGGCATAAATATCCTTAACCTGACCTACCTGACCAACAGGGTTGCTGCCCTTAATGTTGCTTCCGATAGTACAATGGATATATTGCCTTGTTTTTGCATTGGAATCAACAAAAAGCGTCTTAACACCCCTTCCGTTAGGGTCGGCAGCGATTATAACAGCGGTGAAAACATCGCCTTCCTCGTTAAAATAGGTATCCTTAGGCTCCTCGGAAACCTCCTCATCGGTATCCGAAACCTCTGTTTGAGCATCGTCGGTTTTCTTTTTACCCATTTCGGACAAATCAAAAACCTCATCAAGCCAAGGATATGCATATTGAAAGCCTAAAAAGCTGAACACCACCAAGCAAATCGCAAAGGTGATAAAGAAATTCTTAAAAGCGGAAGACAAAGGCTCATCTCCTTTAAATACTTATTTTAATTCAATTGATTATACAACACAAACAAAGCTTTGTCAATGTAAAAACCATGAACAATTCTTTACAAACCGTCGACAATACATTCAGCTTGTGCAGAGAGAGATAAACGAAGTGCTATGCTTGACAATTTGAGAATATAAGTTATAATGTATTATGTATACCTTTTTGAAAGGAAGTTTTTGTTTATGGGTATAATCGAAGCTATAATCTATGGTATAATTCAAGGTATTGCAGAATTTTTGCCTATATCAAGCTCGGGGCACCTTGCCTTGGCGCAAAATTTCTTCGGAACCGAAAATCCAAATAATTTTACATTTAATATCGCCCTTCATTTGGCAACCCTTGTTTCGGTTTGTGTTGTCTACCGCAAGGACGTTTTGATGCTTATTAATGGCTTCTTTTCGATTGTTAAAAAGCTTTTCACAGGTAAAATCAAGGAAGGCTTTGATAAAAATGAAAAATTACTTCTTGTTCTCATTGTGGCGACTCTGCCCTTGGTTCCCGTCAAGCTTTTGGGCTTGGACGAAACGGTTGAGGCTCTCAGCGGAATAAGCTGGGTAATCGGATGCCTGCTGATTTTCAACGGCACTATGCTTATAATCAGCGACAGAATCAAAAAAGGCAGCGCAACAACCGACAACGGCGGATTTAAAAGACCTTTGGGTGTTGGCATAATGCAGGCTTTGCTTGGCATAATGCCGGGTATCTCCCGTTCGGGCTCTACAATTACAGGCGGCAGAATTTTGGGCTATTCCCGTGAGGAGGCTGTCAGACTTTCATTCCTCATGTCCATACCTGCCATTTTAGGCGCCTGCGTTTTTGAATTGCCCGATATGTTCAACGAGGGCTTTGATGCTCAAATGGCTGTTCCGATTATTGCAGGAGCAGTAACAGCGGCTGTTGTAGGCTTTTTCGCAATCAAGCTTTTGCAGTATCTTACAAAAAACAAAAGCTTTACATTTTTTGCAGTTTACTGCATTTTGGTAGGAATCGCTTCGATAATCGGAGATTTGGTGATTTAAAATCAGGAGGTTGAAATTTGGAAAACAAAGGAAAAGGGCAGAAGAACCGAGCAAGCTCTAAAAAGGCTGCCTCAAAAAGCACTTCTTCAAAAAAAGCGGCTTCTTCAAAAGCCGAACAGCCCAAGAAAAAGCAGGATAAAATTAAAATCGACAAGGGCGAGCTTATCCGTTGGGGTATAGGCTTTTTGTCCCTGTTTATAATGCTGACCTTTATCCCTTCGGTAAACAACGGTTGGCTGGGAAGCATAATTTCGGAATTTTTAAAGGGTCTTTTCGGACCGATGTATTATGTTATTCCCTTTATTATTTTGGTTATCGTAGTTTCATGGGGACGTGACCATGAAAACAATGTTGCAGGTATAAAATATCTTCTTTATTTCCTTGAATTTGCATTTATATCCCTTGTTGTGCAGGTTGCGGTTGCAGGAAACGAGGATATCCCCCTTAAGGAGCTTTACTCAAAGGGTATTGAATTGGAAAGCGCAGGTCTTATCTGCGGCTCAATCGCAATGCTTTTCACTGCCACAATCGGAAACATTGCCTCTATGATTTTGGCGATTTTGGGTATCTTTGTCTGCACGGTTCTTCTTTGCGGTGCAACACCTAAGGATACGGTTATGGCTGTTGTTAACTATTTCCGCGACATGGCTGCCCGTGCGAGAGAAGCAAGAGAAGCCGAGGAGGAGGAAGAGGAGGAATATACACCTCCCAAGCGCAGAAAAAAGGAAAAGCCTGCCTTCGAGGAGCTTCCTTCCGACCCTGCAGAGCCCGAAATGCCCCAAAAGCTTAAGGAATTTGAGGTTTTGGAAAGCGAAACATTCTCGGAAATCCAGCCGGTTGCCGACCAGCCTGTGGCGACTGTTCCCGAAATCATCGAGGAATCACCCTTTGTGGAAAACCTTGACGATTCCCCTTCGGAGGAACAGCCTATGGCAGAGGAACAGCCCGAGGAAGCCCCTGCAGTTACATCATTCCTTCCCTTATTTGAGGACGAGGATGACGAGGAGCTTTGCCTCAATCCTATTGAGGATACCCCTTATGTGTTCCCTCCTATTTCACTTTTAACTGCCGACGAGGTTGGAATCACACGTCCCAACAGCATTGATGTTGCAAAAACCAGCCGAAAGCTTGAGGAGGTTTTGGCAAGCTTTAATGTTAAGGCAAGGGTTATTGATTCTACCTTCGGGCCTACCGTTACAAGATATGAGCTTCAGCCCGAATCGGGTGTTAGAGTTAAATCTATCTCCAACCTTTCCGACGATATTGCATTGCACCTTGCGGCAACCAACGTAAGAATCGAAAATATCCCCGGAAAAGCCGCTGTTGGTATTGAAATACCTAACAAAAACACATCCACAGTCCGCTTAAGAGGGCTTATTGATAATCCTATCTTCCGCGACAACAAGAGCCGTCTTTTCACCGCCTTAGGTGAGGACGTTGCTGGCAACCCTGTTTATCTTGATATTGCAAAAATGCCTCACCTTTTGGTTGCAGGTGCAACAGGTCAGGGTAAATCGGTTTGTATCAACTCTCTTATTATTTCGCTTCTTTACAGAAATCACCCCAATGATGTAAAGCTTATACTTATCGACCCTAAAACAGTTGAATTTTCCGATTACAAGGATATTCCCCATCTTCTTGTTCCTGTTATTAATGACCCTAAGAATGCGGCAGGTACATTGAATTGGGCTTGTACCGAAATGGAAAACCGCTACCGCCTTATTCAAGAGGTTGGCGCAAGAGATCTTGCAGGCTATAACCTTGCGGTAACAGGGGACCCTGAGCGTCAGATGCTTCCCCAAATCGTTATTTTCATCGACGAGTTTGCCGATTTGATGATGACAGCCCCCGATGACGTTGAAACCTCGGTTTGCCGTCTTGCACAGAAGGCAAGAGCCGCAGGTATGCACCTTGTTATCGGTACTCAAAGACCTTCGGTTGACGTTATCACAGGTCTTATTAAGGCAAATATCCCCTCGAGAATCGCTCTCACAACCACATCTCAGGTTGACTCCAGAACAATTCTTGACCAGACAGGCGCAGAAAAGCTTTTGGGTAAGGGCGATATGCTCTATTATCCCGTGGGCGCAATGAAGCCTATCCGTGTTCAGGGCGCATTTGTTGACGGCAAAGCCGAGGTTCAGGCGGTTACACAGTTTATTAAGGAAGCTGCCCATGCTCAATATGACGAATCTATTATGAAGCAAATCGAGCAGGAGGCAAAGCTTTGCGGTATGAAGGGCAAGAAGGCTGCCGCAGCGGCAGAGCCCGAGGACGAGGACGGCAAGACCGATCCTATGTTTATGGATGCATTGGAGGAGGCTATTGCAGGAGGAACCGTTTCCACCTCTCTGCTCCAGCGCAGACTTAACATCGGTTATGCCCGTGCCGCACGTATTATTGATAAAATGGAGCGCAGAGGCTATGTTGGCGAATTTGATTCGGCAACCAAAAAGCGTCCTATTCTTATTACAAAAGAGCAGTTTGCCGAGCTAAAGCTTAACGGCGAAACAAAAAAGGAGACCGAAAATGTTTAAAAAGTCCTTAGTATTCATTTTCTTGGCGGTCTGCCTGCTTCTTTCTGCCTGCTCAAAAACCGTTGCAAACGACCTTAACCTTTCCCTCGTTGAGGACGGCAAGGGCGAAAAGAATTATATCTATTACGATGACGAAAGAATCGTTTATGTGGTAGGCGGTATAATGATGGCAGAAATCGAGGAAAACCCCATTATGCTCGACACAGCCCTTTTCGACGGAAAAATAACCTTGGCGCAAATAATCTCCACCGCAAAGGCGGATGCAGACGATGAGGATATCCAAATAACCGAATATCCCGACGGAAGCATCGAATATCATTACGATACCTTTGATTTGGTTGTGCTTAACACAGCCGACGCCAACCGCGATATTTATTTCATCCCCAAATCCATGTCCTATTACGACTGTATCAATTAGTTTTTTAGTTCCCGCGATGTAGTTTATTCAAATCGTTATCGCTCATTCGCGAGAATTGTAGTTTAAGAAAAAACATTTAAAGGAGAGGCAAAAACCTCTCCTTTTTCTTTTGATATTATTTGTAAATTTCACGGCGGTGCCCCACAGACATAGCTAATATCACAAGCTTATCATCTTCGATTTGGCACAGCAATCTGTAATCGCCTATACGATACCGCCATTGTCCGCTTCGGTTGGCGGCGAGAGCCTTTCCGTGAATACGCGGATTTTCACAGTTTACAAGATTTTTTTGAATCCACGCCTTAATTATTTTCATGGTATATGGGTCAAGCTTCCGAAATTCCTTATCAAACCGTGATGTGGTTTCGACTCTGTATTTAGTCATACATCAAGCTCCTGCCACAATTCTTCGATAGGTCGGCTCTTTTTTCCGGAAAGCTCATATTCCTTTAGAGCTTCATCGAAAACCGCTATATCATATTCTTCCTCGATTTTTTCAAACAAAGCCTTTTTAAAAGCCTCTCCAAGTGACAAAGAATGAAGCCGGGCGTAGCTATCGGCAATCTGCTTTTCTTGTTCGGTCAATCTAATAGAAAATGCCATAATGTCAACTCCTTTCTTCCGTACTACATTGTACTACATTATATGTAGCTTGTCAATAGTTTGTGTGGAAATTAAATTTCGATGCATAAAAAAGGAGAAGCAAACCAACGCTTCTCCTCATAAGCTCGGTTAACCGAGCCTTTTTCTTTGTTTTGTAACTTTATTATTTTGTGATTTAACCGAATATTCGCGTCGGCAATTAAACTAACCTAATCGTGTGTTCGCGTGGTGAATACTAACGTTACTAAACAAGCAACATCGCGCTTTAAAAAAGTGTTCGCGCGGTCGTCGGCGATTAAACTAACCTAACCGAATGTTCGCGCGGTATGAAATAACGCTACTAATCGAACAACATCGCGCTTTAAAATTATTCGAGCTCGAAGGCGCCGGTGTAGAGGCGGTAGTATTGACCCTTTTCGGCGATAAGCTTTTCGTGGTTTCCGCGCTCGATAATTCTTCCCTTGTCGAGAACCATAATAACATCGGAATTACGAACGGTGGAAAGACGGTGGGCAATAACAAAAACTGTTCTGCCCTTCATAAGGCTGTCCATACCCTTTTGAACGATTGCCTCGGTACGGGTATCGATGCTCGAGGTCGCCTCGTCAAGAATCATAACGGGCGGGTCGGCAACAGCGGCGCGTGCAATCGCCAAAAGCTGGCGCTGACCTTGGGAAAGACCGCTTCCGTCACCCGAAAGAAGGGTGTTGTATCCGTCGGGGAGAAGCTCGATAAAGCTGTCGGCGTTGGCAAGCTTTGCCGCCGCGATACAT
>JAZSFY010000322.1:0-4474 GCA_045532415.1 Eubacteriales bacterium
GGCTATTCCGAGAATGTTGGCCATGTTCGATGAACATTCGGTTCAAGCAACCTGGGCAACAGTAGGATATCTTTTCGCTAACAACAAATCCGAGGCACAAAGCTTTTTTCCATCGCAAATGCCTGCTTACGAAAATGAAATATTGTCAACATACAGATGCTTTGATGACCTTGGCAATGATGAAAATGATTCTCCCTGCTATTTCGCACCTTCGTTGATTAAAGAGATTGCAAGTCATCAGGGACAGGAGATTGCAAGCCACACCTTTTCCCATTATTACTGCAGAGAAAAGGGACAAACTGTTGAGCAATTCAAAGCTGATATGGAATCCGCACTTAGTATTGCAAATGCAAGCGGATACGAATTAAAATCTGTTGTTTTGCCGAGAAATCAATGTGAACCTGAATATACAAATGTATTAAGCGATTTAGGCTTTACATCATACCGTGATGAAGAAAATGATTGGATACACAAAAAAATCAAATTCCGACCGTTAATGAGGCTTTTGCGCTTGGCTGATGTTTACCTGCCTTTGACAGGATACGGAGGTTATTTGCCCAAAAGTGAAAACGGAATCGTGAATTTGGTCGGATCCAGAATGTATAAGCCATATTTCAAGCCCTTGGCATTTTTAGAAAAGCTTAAGGTACACAGAATCAAAAAGCAGATGCTGCATGCTGCAAAAAATAATTTAGTATTTCATCTTTGGTGGCACCCGCACAATGTAGGCGCTTATACCGATCTTCATATGAATCAATTAGAAGAAATTTTCACTTACTACGACCGCCTTCGCGAAAAATACGGAATGCGGAGCTTAAATATGAAGGAAGCTGCTGAAGAATTTTCAAATAGGTGATAAATAATGTATCAGTTTTATTATGCCGACATTTCGAAAGAATATAATAGAATCCCATGCAAAGACGATGTAAGAAATCATTTTCACATTTCGGCTGTGCGTCCTACAATGTGGGAGGAACATTGCCTCGAATGCTCGGCTCCTCTTTGCTTTGAAAGCTGTGTTCATTATGCACCCAGAAAAGACGGACGCTGTAAAAGGTTTGACAACGGTCTTTTGGTTTTTGATGATACAAAAGCTTGCTGTGGGCAGGGAGTTCATGTTAAATTCCGTCAATGGGGTAATATGATGACGGTTCTCTTCCCTGCTATGCTTGAGGAAAATGAATATGTATCACTTAAAAACAAAAATCAAAAATTGGGAAATCTTTTCTCGAAAATAAATAATTCTCCGTTTCCTCAAAAAATCCGTTGGGAATGTATACGAATACCCGAATTTCTTCGCAGACGTAATTTGCGAAAAATCAGCGGAATAGATAATACAGCAGATGCATTTTTATTTCATGGATATAGCTATACGGAAGAAAGTTTTTCTTTGATCGTAGAGGTATATGACGAAAACACTTCTGTTTACAAAACATCTATCGCTATCAGCAAAGGCGAAAATCTGAAAATTATATCAAATCTTCCCGAAGCCTGTTCTAAAAGCAATTATCTTGTGAAAATTTATCCCGAAAATAATATCGAAGCGGAATTGGATATCCTTTGGTGTGATTTTGTCAAAGGAAGGGCTATTGCTTCGGAAAAGCCTGCTGATAAGGTAAAATGCTTGGTTTGGGATCTTGATAATACACTTTGGGACGGAACGCTTATTGAAACAGATGACCCCAAAACGCTTGAATTAAAGCCCGGTGTTATAGATACTATTAAAGAATTAGATAATCGCGGAATAATTCAATCCATTGCCAGCAAAAACAGCTTTGAGCCTGCAATGGAGGTTTTAAAGGGTTTAGGCATTGACGAATATTTCCTTTATCCTCAAATCAATTGGAACCCCAAGAGCGATTCCATGGAGCAAATCGCCAAGTGCTTAAATATCGGAATTAATTCTCTCGCTTTCATAGATGACGCACATTTTGAACGCAATCAAGTCAATTCTGTTTGGCCTCAAATCAGAGTATATGATGCAAATGAAGTTTCTTCAATTCTAAACAATGACGAATTTAATGTCACTATTACAGAGGAAGGCAAAAAACGTCGTTTGATGTATCGTGCCGAGGAGCAAAGGCATATTTTGCAGGAATCTAATAATACCGATATTACCGAATTTTTAAAGCAATGCAAGCTGTGTATTAATATTTTCGAGCCTACAACACCTGAAGCAAGGCTGCGTTGCTATGAACTAGTAGTACGTACCAACCAATTAAATATGACCGGCGTGAAATATAGTAATGAAGAATTTGATAAAGTAATTTCCCGCCCTGAACACAAGAATTTTGCATTTTCATGTTCCGACAGCTTTGGAGAATACGGCATTGTGGGTTATGGTCAATATCGAACCGAAAATAAGACTTTAATTTTCACCGAATTCGCAATGTCCTGCCGCGTTGCCGGTAAATTTGTTGAAAGCGCGCTGTTCTCACACTTATTAAACTCCGAAAATTGTGAAACAGGTGTCTTCCCCGTTCAAATCACTAAGAAGAATATTTTACTGAGAAACAGCTTGGAATCAATAGGATTTGCAAAAGCGGATTTTAATGATGCCCACATTTCATACCAATTCGACTCGAAATTACTGAACAGCAATATTGTTAAAGTAAATTAAGTTTAATAGCTCATAAAACGCAATGAGGTTTCCAATGATAAGAATACTACAGGTTGTCACAAATACCGGTCGCGGCGGTCTTGAAACGGTTTTGATGAATTATTACCGTAATATTGACCGTTCTAAGGTTCAATTTGATTTTCTTCGCCATCGCAATCAGCACGAGGCATATGATGATGAAATGCGAGAATTAGGCGGAAAAATTTTCGAATTGCCGTATTTGAATCCTTGGAGCAAAAATTATCTCAATTTGCTTAACACATTTTTTGCAGAGCATCCCGAATATAAAATTGTTCATGTTCATCAGGATTGTATGAGTTCTGTGATCCTTAAGGCAGCATATAAAAATGGTGTTCCTGTGAGAATTGCTCATAGTCACAGTAGTAGCCAAGACAAGAATATCAAGTATCCGCTTAAGATGTACTACAGAAGCCAAATTCCTAAATATGCAACAGAATATTTTGCTTGTAGCAAAGAAGCCGGAGATTGGACATTTAAAAACAAAGAATATCAGATTTTAAATAATGCAATCAATACAGAATTGTATAAGCATTCTGATTCTGTTGAACTTGAAGCCAGAAAAGAAAATTCCATTAATAGTGATGCTTTTGTTTTAACTCATATTGGACGTTTTGCTGCTGTAAAAAACCATTCATTTCTAATAGACATTTTCAATGAAGTAAGAAAAATCACAAATAATGCGGTTTTGCTGTTAGTAGGAAATGGCGAATTAATGGAAGAAACCAAAAGCAAGGTTGACAGCTTAGGATTAACCGATAGCGTTAAATTCATGGGGCTTAGAAGTGATGTCAACCGCATTTTGCAAGCAACCGATGTCTTTGTTATGCCTTCTATTTATGAAGGTCTGCCGGTATCGCTGATTGAAGCTCAAGCCAGCGGCGTTCCTTGCGTTATATGTGATCATTTTTCTGCGCAATGCGACATGACAAAGCTGACAAATCGTATTTCACTTAATGCCTCTCCAAAAGAATGGGCGGACTTAATTGTATCGTTGAAAGGCCTTGAAAAACAAGACCATTCATTAGAAATTGTTAATGCCGGCTTCGATATAAAAGCCAACGCAAAATGGTTAGAAGAATATTATATAAAAAAATGGGAAGAAATTAAATAACAATGGCAACAATAACCGTATTTACTCCCGCATATAATCGCGCACATACTATAACAAGAACTTACGAATCATTAATTAATCAAACATGCAAGGATTTTGTTTGGTTGATTGTTGATGATGGTTCGACCGATAATACCGCGGAGATCGTAAAAAAATGGATTAATCAAAACAACGAGTTTGAAATTCGGTACATATATAAGACAAACGGCGGCATGCATACTGCTCATAATGTTGCATACGAAAATATTGATACCGAATTAAACGTATGTATCGATTCCGACGATTGCCTTGCAGAGAATTCCATTTCTTTAATATTAGACAAATGGAATCAAGTTAAACAACATAACTATGCAGGTATAATTGGTCTAGATGCCGATCTTGAAGGTAACATTATTGGTACAGATTTCCCTGATAATCTAAATGAAACTACCTTAAGTGGTTATTATGCCAACGGAGGCACAGGAGATAAAAAATTAGTTTATAGAACCGATGTAATTAATAAATATCCTCCCTACCCTGTTTTTGAAGGAGAACGATATGTTGCTTTGGCTTATAAATACCGTTTGATTGACCAAGATTATAAGCTTGCCGTATTAAATGAAGTTCTTTGCAATGTAGAATATCAACCTGACGGACACGGACGAACCATGTATAAAGAGTATATGAGAAGTCCTAAAGGCTTTGCTTTTTGGCGAAAGATTTGCATGAAATATCCTCAGTCA
>JAZSFY010000329.1:0-3181 GCA_045532415.1 Eubacteriales bacterium
GACGTGCTTCCCGTAATTCCTCCCGAAATCCGTCCTATGGTTCAACTTGACGGCGGTAGTTATGCTACATCCGGTATCAACGCCCTTTACCGTCGTGTTATCAACCGTAACAACCGTCTTACCAAGCTTATGGAGCTTCAGGCTCCCGATATCATCATCCGCAACGAAAAGAGAATGCTTCAGGAAGCTGTTGACGCTCTCTTTGATAACGGACGCCGCGGCAGACCTGTTACAGGTCCCAACAACCGTCCCCTCAAATCCTTGTCCGAAATGCTCCGCGGTAAGCAGGGTCGTTTCAGACAGAACCTTTTGGGTAAGCGTGTTGACTATTCCGGCCGTTCGGTTATCGTTGTAGGTCCCGAGCTTAAGATTTATCAATGCGGTTTGCCTAAGGAAATGGCAATCGAGCTTTTCAAGCCTTTTGTTATGAAACAGCTTGTTGCAACAGGCAAATCCTCCAATATCAAGGACGCTAAGAAGCGTGTTGAACGTGCAACTCCCGAGGTTTGGGATGCGCTCGAGGTTGTTATCAAGGAACATCCCGTTCTTCTCAACCGTGCGCCTACACTTCACAGACTTTCTATTCAGGCGTTCGAGCCTATCCTTGTAGAAGGCAGAGCTATTAAGCTCCATCCTCTCGTATGTTCTGCGTTTAACGCGGACTTCGACGGTGACCAGATGCCTGTTCACGTTCCCCTTTCTGCCGAGGCTCAGGCTGAGGCAAGATTCCTCATGCTTTCTCCCAACAACCTTTTGAAGCCTGTTAACGGCCGTGCTGTTACAGTTCCTTCTCAGGACATGGTATTGGGCTCCTTCTATCTTACTCTTGACAAGAGCGGCGAGCCCGGCGAAGGCAAGTTCTTCTCCAGCAAGGACGAGGCTATCATGGCTTACGAAAACGGAGAATTGGGCTTGCACGCAAGAATTAAGGTTCGCGTAACCAAGGTTATCGACGGTGTTGAACGTACAGGCATCACCGAAACCACCTTAGGTAGACTTATCTTCAACGATCCTATTCCTCAGGACCTTGGATTTGTTGACAGAACAAAGCCCGAAAACGCATTTAAGCTTGAGGTTGACTTTGTTACAACCAGCAGTGAGCTTTCTACAATCGTTGACCGTTGTATTAAATATCACGGCAACGCTGTAACCTGCGAGGTTCTCGACAAAATGAAGGCTCAGGGCTTTAAGTATTCCACAAGAGGCTCTATCACCATTTCGGTTTACGATATGACCATTCCTCCCGAAAAAGAAGGCTTGCTCCAAGCGGCTGAGCAGAAGGTTGATATTATCACCGACTTCTACCGCAAGGGTCTTGTTTCCGATGAAAAAAGAAGCCAGAGAGTCGTTTCTGTTTGGGATGAATGTACCAAGGATGTTGCAACTGCACTTCAGAAGAACCTTGACAAATATAACCCCATCAACATGATGGCGGTTTCCGGTGCGAGAGGTTCTATCAAGCAGATCAGACAGCTTGCAGGTATGCGTGGTCTTATGGCATCCGCAACCGGTAAAACAATTGAAATGCCTATTAAGGCGAACTTCCGCGAGGGCATGAAGATTCTCGAATACTTTACTGCTGCCCGTGGTGCTAGAAAGGGTCTTGCGGATACCGCGCTTCGTACCGCTGACTCGGGTTACCTTACCCGTCGTTTGGTTGACGTTTCTCAGGATGTTATCATCCGTGATGTTGACTGCGGCGACAGAGAAGGCTTGTGGGTAAGCCGTATTGTGGATGTACTTCCCGGCGGCAAGGAAGCTGTTATCGAGCCCTTCGAAGACAGACTTCTCGGCAGATTTACTATCGGCAGCATTGTTGACCCCGCTACCGGCGAGGTTATCGTTGGCGATAATGAAATGATCAACGAAACCCACGTTAAGAAGATTGTTGCGGCAGGCATCGAGTCTGTTCACATTCGTTCTCTCATTAACTGTAAAGCTAAACACGGCGTATGTGTACACTGCTACGGCGCTGATATGACAAGCGGCAAGCCTGTTAATATCGGTGAAGCGGTTGGTATCATTGCGGCTCAGTCTATCGGTGAACCCGGTACTCAGCTTACCATGAGAACCTTCCACTCGGGTGGTGTCGCAGGCGGCGATATTACTCAGGGTCTTCCCCGTGTTGAAGAAATCTTCGAGGCCAGAAAGCCCAAGAAGACCGCTGTTCTTGCAGAGTTCGACGGTACATTCCGTGTTGAAACCAGCAAGAAGACAAAGCAGCTTATCGTTCGCAACGATGAAACCGGCGAAGAAAAGGCTGTCAGCGTACCCTTGCTTACCAAGGTTGCTGTTGAAGAAGGCGCCAAGGTTAAGAGATGTCAAAAGCTCACCGACGGTACAGAATGTCCCTCCGATATTCTTCGTATCAACGGCTTGGATGCTGTTTATGACTATATAATCAAGGAAATCCAGCGTGTTTACCGTTTGCAGGCGGTTGAAATTGCCGACAAGCATATCGAGGTTATTGCACGTCAGATGACTCGCAAGATCAAGATCGACTCCAGCGGAGATACCAATCTTTTGGTTGGCTCCTTGGTTGATGTTTCCGAATTTTATGCGGCAAACAAAGAGGTTGAGGCGTTCAATGCAGAGCATCCCGAAGCAACACCCAAGATTCCTGCAGAAGGCACCAATCAGCTTCTCGGTATCACCAAGGCTTCCCTTTCCACAGATTCCTTCCTTTCTGCTGCTTCCTTCCAGGAAACCACAAAGGTTCTTGCAGAAGCTGCTATCAAGGGTAAGAAAGACCCGTTGCTTGGCTTGAAGGAAAATGTTCTTATCGGTAAGCTCATCCCTGCAGGTACAGGTATGAAGGCATATCGCAATGTTGAAGTAGACACAGGCGATGTTGTTACCGAAGGCGTATTCGGAGAAGAATAAGCCCTTTAATAAACAAAAATATCGGGCGTGGAATTAAATCCGCGCCCGATAAAGCATATTTAGACTATTTTTTCTGAAAGGAAACAAAAAGAATGAGCAGCGACAGTACCGGCAATCGACGAAGGGTTGCAGGCTATAATCAGTTTGCAAAGCTTGTCCGCCGAGGAAAAGCACTCAAGGTTTATTTGGCAAGCGATGCTGATGCATATTTTGCCGAAGGCATAAAAAGAGAGCTGAAGAACACCAATATCGAGCTTGAAACAAGATACGATTCCAAGGACCTTGCTACAATGGCAGG
>JAZSFY010000036.1:0-2331 GCA_045532415.1 Eubacteriales bacterium
CATTCCACGGGGAACGCAAAGGTTCGCTCCTTCTTTTCCCTCAACCCCCGAAAAAGAAATATATCGGTCAACTTGAGGCATACCCGAAACCATACAATCGTACAAAGCGCAAGCCGTTTCTGCGCCTACTATCAAAACCCCTCTGTCCGGCGCCGTTTCGTCTTTATAAAGGGTTCTTAAATATAACGCTTGCATAATAGCGTTGTCGGTATAGGGATATTTTTCCTCCATAGGTGCCATAGCAAAAAGCTTTTTATCATAGGCATAGGTGTCGAGATAATCGAAAATTCCATCTCTTGTACATTCTGCGGTGAACACACATTTCAAGCCCTTTGCCGCTTGCATCAATACCTTTGCGCCGCCAACAACCGATTTGGCCTTTTCCTTGCAAATACGGTAATTAATTGCACTCAAAGGGTCGCTTTCGGTACAATCCACCACAACACGGCGGAATTTTTCGTTGGCAGAGATAAGCTTCCAAAGGGGTTTTCCCGAACGTGAATCTACGATACCGAATTTTTTCGCTATTTCGATAACGTCATCACGGGTTAAATCGGTGATTTTTCTTTCTTCGGGAGGGCAAAGCATAACCTCGCCGTATTCTCCTTTATTCATTACACCGAAAAAGCTTTCACCGTCGATTTCCAAAAGACCGCTGAAAACCCCTGCAATAGAGGAATAAACCGGCACTCCGTCAGCAACACCCAAAAGAGTTCCTCTTTTTACTTCCTTGCCAACCTCCGCAACAACCTCGGGAGATTCATAAGCCTTTATACCGATAAGAGAACACTTTTTTATTTTTTTAATTTCTTGTTCGGCAAAACCGGTTGTTTGTTCTAACCTTACTCCGCCTGAAAATCCAAGAATCATTATTTTCACTCCATATAATTATTCATTATAAGTATAACACAATCAATAGGATTTTCAAGTATTCTTTTTTAACAACTTATTGAAATCTTTGTCGTATTATAGTATAATTGGTTGAATTTAAAGGAAATAGGTGATTATTTTGAAGCTTGAAAATCACGTTGACATAAAAGTTTTTATATTATACCTTCTTGACAAAATCGGAAATCCCTTGGAATTTACCACAATCAACGATATTGTGCTCCAAGACGAATTTGTCGGTTATTTCGATTTTGCGTTATGCTTTTCCGAGCTTTTGGACGCAAACCAAATCGAGGAAATGCATCTTGACGGAAAAGATTTATATATAATTGCCGAAAGCGGAAAGCATATTTTGGAAAGCTATGAAGGCGAGCTTTTGACGGTTATCAAGGAAAGAGCCTTGAAAAGCGCTATGCGTTTGTTGGATTTCCGAAAGGTCAAGGCGGTTATAACCGAATCCGACGGCGGTTATAATCTTCGTTGCGAAATTTCCGACAAGCAACGTTCGATTTTTTCATTGGATTATTTTTCAAACGACAAGCACGAATTGGAAAGAATGAAAGCCAACTTTGACGACCGTGCGGAAATAATTTACCGCGGTGCTATATCTTTACTTTCGGGGGATGTGAATTTTATCTTTGACGACTAAACAAAAAGCAACTAAAATTATTGAAATATTAGAAGCCCTTTATCCCAACCCTCAATGCGGTCTTGATTGGAAGGGCGACCCTTACAAGCTTTTGATTATGGCGATTCTTTCGGCACAATGCAAGGACGAAAGAGTTAACCTTGTTTCGAAAACACTTTTTGAAAAATACCCTACCCCCGATTTAATGGCAAAAGCAGAATTGCAGGAAATCGAAGCCGAGATTCATTCTATCGGTCTATTTCGTGGAAAAGCAAAGGCTTTAAAGGAATCCAGCCTTCGTTTGACCGAGGTTTACGGCGGAAAAGTTCCCTCCGATATGAAAGAGCTGTTAACCTTGCGAGGTGTGGGAAGAAAGGTTGCCAACCTTTTAAGAGGCGATATTTACAACCTCGGCGGTATCGTTGCCGACACCCATTGTATAAGAATTTCAGGAAGGTTGGGGTTATCCAACGGAAAAGACCCTTTGAAAACCGAAAAAGATTTAAGCAAAATCATTCCTTTGGAAAAGCAAAGCGATTTTTGTCATCGAATCGTTCTTTTCGGCAGAGAAATTTGTTCTGCAAAATCACCAAAATGCGATAATTGTCCTTTAAAGGATTGCTGTAATTATGATAGATAAAAAAGCATTACAAAAGTTGATGTCCTATACCCGACGTGCCATCGACAAATACAATCTCATAGAAGACGGCGACAAAATCGCTGTCGGCGTTTCGGGCGGCAAAGACAGTCTTGCCCTTCTTTGTGCGTTACACGGATTATCCCGTTTTTATCCCAAGAAATTTGAAATTGTACCC
>JAZSFY010000244.1:0-7949 GCA_045532415.1 Eubacteriales bacterium
TCGCCTCGACGGCGAGTTGGTGGATTTAATTTAGCTGTGAGCGAAAGCGAACAATTTAGCTACGTAGTAATTTCGCTATTGCGGAGCAATAATTTAGCCGTAAGAAAGGTTATTAATATGGCAGAAAGTATTATGCTGGAAAAAGCAAAGGATTTTGCTGTGGAAATAGTAAATCTGTGCCGAAATATAAAGGAAACAAAGCGCGAAAATGTCTTAACAAACCAGCTAATGCGTTCCGGAACATCTATTGGAGCAAATATTCACGAATCAAAATATGCTCATGGTACAGCAGATTTTGTTGCAAAAATGCAAATTGCGTTAAAGGAATGTTACGAATCTGAATATTGGCTTGAACTTCTAAACCGCACGGGATATATCTCCGATGAGCAGTATAAATCTCTTCAAAACACTTGCGGTTCAATTCGCAGAATGTTGATTTCCTCTATAAATACAACTAAAAATAATGCGAATAAATAACACAAAAACCGATTTGAAAGGGTTATCCAATCAAATCGGTTTTGTTTTATATATTAATTTCGGGTTTATCGGTTCGGCAGAGGATATAGTCAATGCTTACGTTATAGAACTCTGCGAGCAGGAAAAGCGTTTCAGTAGGAGGGATTCTTTCGCCATTTTCAAATTTGGAAAGCAAAGCTTGCTCGATTCCTGTTTGCATTTGTAAGGCAACTTGGGTAAGCTTTCGACTTTTCCTTAATTCTTTTAATCTGTTTTTCAAATATAATCACCCAATGACATTATGTCATATTTCCTCTTGACAATTATGACATATTGTCATATAATGTGGATATATAAAAGATATTTATAAATAATTCCGCGTGTGCGGCAAGTTATATTATGTCGGCGCAAGCGGAACAAGACACGGCGCAGGAATAATTCATGCGTCGATTTGAAAAGGGGTACAAAATGGCATTTTTTAGTAGAAAAGAAACATGTGGTGTTTGCGGCAAAGAGGTTGGCTTGAATCGTTATAAAATAGCTATGGATAACGCATGGTGTTGCCCTCAATGTCTTAAACAGGCACAAAAGAATGGAAACTGTACAGTAAATGTTACCAAAATTACAATCGATGGTCTTAAAAAGCTGATAGAGGGCGGAATGGAAGCTCTTGAAAAAGATAACGAATACAGAAAGAAATGCAATGTTTGCGGTCATATTTTCTGCTATTCGGATAGTGATATTTATAGAAATAAACAATTAGCAAAAAGTGCAAGAAGCAGCGCCAACATGGCGGTTATGGAAGCATTGGGCGGCACTCGACTTGCCGGCAATCAGCAAATTGCTGCAGCAGAAAGATCTTTGGATAAAATTATTGATTATAGCAGGTGCCCCAAATGTAATTCTTCTGAATTAACAGATGCAACGGAAGAAGAAATCCGACAAGCAAACAGCAACAACGGAAGTAATAATTCAACTGTTTCTTCTGCCGACGAGCTTAAGAAGTTCAAAGAGCTTCTTGATGCAGGAATCATCACCCAAGAAGAATTTGACGCAAAGAAAAAGCAGATTTTAGGTTTATAATTCAATAACAAGCAAAAACCGATTTGAAAGGGTTATCCAATCAAATCGGTTTATTTTTCGCCAAGGCAAAGTATATAATCAGCGGTCACGTTATAGTATTCACAAAGTGTTATAAGGTGGTGGATAGGAAGCTCGTTTGCGCCTCGTTCGTAGCGAGCGTACATTGTTTGAGATGTGCCGAGGATATCTGCAATTTCCTGCTGTGTTTTATCATGGTCTTCTCGTAAATCGCGAAGTTTTTTAATATATTTCGGTTTATTCATGGCAAACCTCCTTCACAAGGTATTTTTATTATACCAAGTAAAGAAGTTTACTATTGACTTTAGTAAACATTTGTACTATAATGTAGAAAAAATATTTTAGCACGGAGGTTGAAATATGTCAAAGAAAATAACATTCAACGACAATGACGAGAATTTGGTCGAGCGAATAATAGAGTACCAAAAGGCTCACGGATTACCGTCGTTTGTTTCGGCAGTAAGAAAACTTTGCGACGATGCATTAAAAATCAAAGAAATAGGGCAATAAGGAAAAAACAAAATGAAAAAACTTTTACTTACTCTCTTGGCGTTTACAATGTGCATTTCTATGTGTGCGTGTGGCGACAATAGCGATAATAGCGACAATAGCGACAATAAAAAAGAATCAATCACTTTAACAACAGAAAATTTGAATGAATATCTTGAAATCAGCACTTCGTATGGCGAATTGAAATCCAAAACAGACTACTTTGAATTTGTCCACAGCAAAATAGATACTATTGTAAAAACATATGCATCAAAAGGCGGATCATTTGAAAACACCGAAATAAAGTTAGAAATAACCTTGCCGTTGGGGTGGCAGTATGATGGAATCGAAGAAGTCGAAGTTACAGATATCAGCTCTGTTCAACAAAAAATCACAACAACACTAAAAATCCCTACCAACGGAACGTTTGAAACAGCATATCTCATTACACAAAAAGGATACATTGAAGAAGCACCTACTCGTATTTGTGAAATAAAAATAGTTTCTGTCAGCGGTAACTTTGTTCCCAACTAATACACATATAACCAAAAGGGCGCAGTTGCGCCCTTTTTCTTCACCTCTTTTGGTTATGTCAATAGGCTATACTCTATTGACAAAAACAACCTTCAAAAAATATATTGACAATGCCCCTCAAAGGGGCTATAATAAGTATAGAAAAAAGGCTACCGATAGACGGTTAGTCCAAAGTTAAGTTAAAGAATATAACCGCTTCTTTTGGACGAGGGCGGTTATTTCTTTTTTGTTATGTTATAAACAAGTGCTATGATCGAAACGATAAATGAGCCTAAAAGGAACAAGCCGAATATGTAACCATAGAGCACCCCTCCTTTCGGGAGGGAAAAGTGCCCTCCGTATTAAAAGGAGGACTAACCGCCTACCGTTGCTTGGTAGCCAAGGGTATTATAACACGCAAATCGACAAAAATCAACCGTCAACTCAGGTCAACAAAAGGTCAACAAACATATTAAAAATACATAAATCCCTAAAGATTCTAATTGGCACAAAACAAAAGAACCGTCCAAAAGGACGATTCTTTCATTTGGCAGCCGAATAGGGATTCGAACCCCAACAAACAGAGTCAGAGTCTGTCGTGCTAACCGTTACACAATTCGGCTATATTTAGTTTTTGCATCTCTCAACGCAAAAACTATTTTACCACCGATTTACTCTCTTGTCAAGAGTTTTTTTGCTTTTTTTGTTAAAGGTTCGTTTTCTATTTTAACACCAAGCTCCTCTAACGCTAATCTGCAAGCCATTTTTGCCGATTGTCTGCGAATTTGGGCACGGTTGCCCATGAAAAGGAAGGTGGAGGCATAGCACTTTTCGGCTGTGGCGATACCGATGCAAACTGTTCCAACCGGCTTTTGCTCGCTTCCGCCGTTGGGGCCTGCAATTCCTGTTACCGAAACGGCAATATCCGAGCCCGAAAGGTTGCGAACGCCCGATGCCATTTCCAAGGCTGTTTCCTGAGAAACTGCGCCGTGGGCTTGCAGGGTGGATTCCTTAACGCCCAAAAGCTTCATTTTAACCTCGTTGGAATAGGTTGTCACCGCACATTCAAAAACCTCGCTTGCGCCTGATGTGTCGGTTATCATTTTGGATATCAAGCCGCCTGTGCAGGATTCTGCAACCGAGATATGATATCCTCTTTTCTTTAATTCCTTTATCAATCTTTTCATCTTTTTTTAGTTTCGCGGCGCAAGCAGAACAGAAATGTTACCATTCTTTCGCGTACAAACCGTTTCCGGTTAGCTTATACGCCTTGCGCTATCGCGTAATCTCCTTTTTTAGTTTCGCGGCGCAAGCAGAACAGAAATGTCGCCATTCTTTCGCGTACAAACCGTTTCAAGTTAGTTTATACGCCTCGCGCTATCGCGTAATCTCCTTTTTTAGTTTCGCGATGCAAGCAGAACAGTAATGCAACCATTCTTTCGCGTACAAACCGTTTTAGGTTGGCTTATACGCAATCACCTTGCCGCTTTTCTCCTTTTTTGATTATCCCAATTTTACGAAATGGTCGGTAGCAAGGGCTCTTTCCACCAAGCCTTCAACGTCAAGCTTGGCTTCCTCCGCAAGGATTTCTTCCATATCGGGACGAGTGTCGGGATGCTTGGGTGTAAATACAGTACAGCAATCCTCATAAGGCAAAATTGAGGTTTCAAAGGTTCCGATTTCTCTTGCGCGGACAACGATTTCCTCTTTATCCAAACCAATGCAGGGGCGCAAAACCGGAACAGTTGCAACCGCATCGGTAACAGCCAAGGACTGCATTGTTTGGCTTGCAACCTGAGCAAGGCTTTCACCTGTAATAAGGCAGCCTGCATGGTATCTTTCCGCAAGGCGGGAAGCGCATCTCACCATAAATCTGCGGAGCAGAAGGGTGAAAAGTCTTTCCTTGCAGGTGGCTACAAGTGTTTCCTGAACCTCGGTCAAGCTTACCGAATGGAGATATATTTCTCCGCAATACTCAGTGAGCTTTTCGGCAAGGGTGCGAACCTTTTCTGCTGCCGCTTCGCCTGTATAGGGAGGTGTTTCGAAATAAACTGCATCAATCGCCGCGCCGCGTCTTGCTATCATGTGGCCTGCAACGGGGCTGTCGATACCGCCCGAAAGCATAAGCATTCCGCGGCCGCTGCAACCAACGGGAACACCGCCTGCACCCTTTTCGCCGTTACCGTGGATAAACGCCGCGCGGTCACGGATTTCGATAGTAATAACTCTTTCGGGATTTACCACATCAACCTTCATGTCGGGACGGCATTCGAGGACGATACCGCCGCATTCGGCGCATATTTCGGGAGATTTCAAGGGGAATTTTTTGTCGCTTCGCTTTGCATCACACTTAAAGGTCTTGCAATCACCCAAAAGCTCATCGATATTCTCGCGGAGCTTTTCTGCAATATCGCTCATATCCTTTTCACATTGGATGCCTCTGCAAACTGTTGCAACACCGAAAACCTTTTTAAGCTTTTCGTGGGCTGTATCCATATCTGCATCATCGCTTCCCGAAATGCAGAGAGTTGATTGAGCATAATCAAGGGTAAATTCGCCCTCGACGGTTTTCAAAACCCTGCGAACCCTTTTTTCGAGCATTGTATTAAAATAATTACGGTTTAATCCCTTCAAAACGATTTCGCCGTATTTAAGCAAGATAATCTCTTTCATATTTTTCTCCGAATATATAATAAAATCCATATTTTCCAAGGACATGCGCCTTGGAAAATATACCTTAGATTCTCGCGAGTGCACGATTGACAATTTGTTAAAGATTGGAGTTTTGAAAGTCAATCGGGCGCGACGGCGCGAGCGGACGAGAATCCAAACGGCTGAAAATTAATTTTCAGTCGAGGGCGTCAGCCCTAAACGATTTCGCCGTATTTAAGCAAGATGATTTCTTTCATATTTTCTCCGAATATATTTTTGGCTTTATCTTTTAAGTCTTTTTGCACATTCAAGAATTTTTTCTGCCAGAATTTCGCATTCTTCAATAGTATTATGTGCGCCAAAGCTTATTCTTACCGTGCTTTCGATTTCTTCCTTGGGCAAGCCGAACCCCGAAAGAGCATGGCTTATGCCCTTTCTTGCAGAGCAGGCGCTTCCTGCCGAAATGCAGATACCCTCGGCATTTAAAGCATTGAGCATAACCTCGCTTCGAACGCCCTTTATTGAAATTGACAGTATAGAATAAATATGGTTTTCGGGTATATTCAATTTAACATAAGGATTTTCCGAAAGAAGCTTTACTGTATAGTTATAAAGTATCTTTAAATGCTCGGGTGTTTCCTTAACATAATCCTCGCAGGCGGCGCCTAATGCGGCGATACCCAAGAGGTTTTCTGTGCCTGAACGGAGGCCGTTTTCCTGTCCGCCGCCATGAATAAAGGGAGAAATCTTGATTCCGCTTTTTACATAAAGAGCGCCGATTCCCTTAAATCCACCGATTTTATGAGCAGAAATGCTCGCCAAATCGCAATTTTTTGCAATTTCGCGCTTGTCCTCGGTTTTCAAAAAGCCTTGAACACCATCGCAATGAAGCAAAGCACCGCATCCGCTTTTTGTAATAGCCCTGCGGACAGCGGCAATATCGTATTTTGCGCCTGTTTCGTTATTTGCAAGCATTATGCTTACAAAAGCGGCGCCTTCCTTTAGTGCGCCCTCGAGAAAATCCATATCTAATTTTCCACCGATTGTGGGAATACGGATTGCCTCCCAGCCCTCGGCAACCAAGGCATTTATAGGGGCAGAAACCGACGGATGCTCGCTATCGGTTGTTATAATACGTTTCGACCGTCTTGCGCGGAGCTTTGCCATGCCGAAAATGGCTTGGTTATTGCTTTCGCTTCCGCAGCTTGTGAAAATAATCTCCTCGGGCTTTACGCAAAGGGCAGCTGCCGTTTTTTTACGGGCAATATCTATTATCTTTTTTGCATTAATACCTGCGGAATGAACCGACGAAGGGTTTCCGTAAAATTCCAATGCATCTTTTGCGGCATTTATGGCACTCTCCGAAGGGATTGTGGTTGCCGCAGAATCAAAATATATCATCTTTTTTAGTTTCGCGGCGCAATCAGAACAGCGATGCAACCATTCTTTCGCGTACAAACCGTTCCAAGTCAGCCCATACGCAGTCGCGCTATCGCGCAATCTCCTCTTTTTTAGTTTCGCGGCGCAATCAGAACAGCAATGCAACCATTCTTTCGCGCTCGGTTCCTTAATTTAAAGTATATAGCAATGGGGACAAGAGTCCGCAACGAGTGAAAGCTCGTGCTTATTATATCATAACTTGAAAATAAGTCAAGAACAGGGAACTTTTCCCATTGCAAAAAACAGTTGATATTTGATGAAAAAAGTGATATAATTCTTTCGGTTATATTAATAAATAATGAAAAGATGATTAATTTGTCCCAAGAAAATAAAAAGATTTATATTGTGCTCAGCCACACGGGCTCGATTGTTTCAAGGCTTATAAAGTTTTTTACAAGAAAAGAATTTAGTCATGCTTCAATCAGCCTGACCGAGGACCTTCAATGGATGTTTTCCTTTGGCAGAATCCATCCCTACAACCCTTTTTGGGGAGGATTTGTTCGCGAGGCTCCCGACAAAGGCACCCTAAAGCGCTTTCGTGATGCAAAAACTGCGGTTTTAGAGGTTGAGGTATCTCCCGAGAAATTTGAAGGCATCCGCAAAACCATAGAAACAATGCTTCATAACCAGAAAAAATATCATTATAACTACCTCGGTCTTTTCAAGGCAGGAATACATCTGCCTCACAATCGAAGCGAATATCGCTATTATTGCTCGGAATTTGTCCGCGATATTCTTCAAAGCAACCATGTTTCGGGCTTGGAGGGGCTTCCTAAAATAGTGCATCCTGTTAATTTTCTCGAATTGCCCTATGAGGTTGTCTACCGTGGAAAATTGTGTGATTATTCAAAGCATATAAGCTAAAAATGAAAATGAAAGCGGCTTCAAACGAAGCCGCTTTTGTGTTATAAGCTTTTAAAATTATTCTGCTTCGGGTGCTGTTGCTGCATCAAATATTGCCAAAACCTCGTTTTCGGGCTTTTTATCAATAATAGTAACAACAACAGAAGCGATCATACCAACTGCAAATCCGGGGATAAGCTCGTAGATTCCTGTGGAGGAGGAAAGGAACATAACCCAAATAACGTCGGTAACTGCGCCTGCGATAACGCCTGCGAGTGCGCCCTTGTATGTAAATCTGCGCCAGAAAAGGGAAAGGATAACAACGGGGCCGAATGCGGAACCGAAGCCTGCCCAAGCGTTTTCAACAAGGTTCATAATAGCTTGTGCGCCTTCTGCCTTACTGCTTGCGATGAAGTATGCTATAACAGCAACAACCAAAACAACAAAGTCGGTCT